>JAAZHB010000215.1 GCA_012510935.1 Clostridiales bacterium | reverse complement strand
GCCTTGTTCATGCTTCGAACTGCGCAGAACTTTCCACACATGCTACAGGCCTCACTATGATCATCCTCTGGTTTTCTGCTGTCACGAATAGCCCTTGCAGTCTCTGGGTCAAGTGCACAATCAAATTGCGCATCCCAATCTAGGTTGCGCCTTGCATCTCCCATCCTATCATCTATATCTCTTGCACCCGGAATACCTTTGGCAATGTCTGCCGCATGCGCAGCGATTTTGGACGCAATAATCCCCTGTTTTACATCATTTACATTAGGAAGAGCCAGATGCTCTGCCGGTGTTACATAGCAAAGGAATGCTGCACCATTCATAGCTGCTACAGCTCCTCCGATTGCGGAAGTAATATGGTCATAACCAGGCGCAATATCTGTAACAATAGGTCCGAGCACATAGAAAGGCGCGCCCATACACAGAGTTTGCTGAACTTGCATGTTAGCTGCCACCTGATTTAGAGGCACATGCCCCGGTCCCTCTACCATAACTTGAACATTGTGTTCCCAAGCACGCTTTGTCAACTCCCCAAGTCTAACAAGTTCTTCAATCTGGCACACATCAGTTGCATCTGCTAGGCACCCTGGGCGACAAGCGTCTCCAAGTGAAATAGTCACATCATGTTCCTCGCAAATCTCACATATCTCATCAAAATATTCATAGAATGGATTCTCTTCACCTGTCATGCTCATCCATGCAAAAACCAGACTTCCGCCGCGGCTTACTATATTCGTCTTGCGCTTGTGGTGCTTAATCTGGTCGATAGTTTTTCTAGTAATACCGCAATGCAATGTGACAAAATCGACTCCGTCCTCGGCATGAAGTCTAACTACATCGATAAAGTCATGTGCTGCCAGAGTTGCCAAGTCTCTCTGATAGTGGATAACGCTATCATATACAGGAACTGTTCCAATCATTACTGGGCATTCTGAGGTCAGCTTCCGGCGGAATGGCTGCGTGTTGCCATGACTTGATAGATCCATAATTGCCTCTGCTCCAAGCTCAACAGCACTCATAACCTTCTGCATTTCAATATCGTAATCCTTACAATCGCGAGATACCCCAAGATTTACATTAATTTTGGTACGAAGCATGCTCCCGATGCCCTCAGGGTCCAATGCTGTATGGTGCTTGTTCGCGCAAATCGCAACCTTGCCCTCCGCAACGAGTTGCATCATTCTCTCCACCGGCATATTCTCTTTCTTTGCAACGGTCTCGATTTGAGGTGTTACAATGCCTTTCCTAGCGGCATCCATTTGAGTTGTATAGTTTAACTCCGAATTTGAATTAGTCTGAACGCCGGCGCCTGTGCAGGAAACGCTTCCTGCCTTTGATAATACTTCTGTCATAATGACTCCTTTCATATAACGCATTACTTTTGTTACGCGACTCAAGGTGGTGCCCCCAATTTGCCGCTTTCATACATAAAAAAACAGAGACCCCCTAGTTGCGGGTATCTCCGTTAAAATCATTGGCTTCTTGATATGACTTCCTACGACGGCATTATCCGCATCAGGTAGAAGGGTCGAAGTAAACAACTTCCTCTCAGCCCATTAGTGAGCTCCCCTGTATTTATTGTATTTAATTAACGTGTTTATTGTATGCCAGGTTAGTGGGAATTGCAAGCGGACTATTTCTTGTTATACTACAGTAGTTGACACATCTGTGATATTATTACTTCAACTAAAGAGATGAGGTAATTTCACGCTATTGCCACTATTAGAATTCTAGCATTAATCCTTAAAAATGCAGCAAGCATCATACAGAAAGGAAGCTACCATGGCTTATAATGAATTAATAAAGAATTTTGAGAAAATTCGCGACTACATGCGTGAATTTTATGTATATGGATTCAAGAGCCGTGATGACTTCAATGCAAAAAGCTTGCGTTCATATGATGATGAGCGTCGAAGAATCGAAAGTTGGCTTGGCGATTACATGTACTTTAGACAGTGTGCAGATGGAAAGAGCATTTTTCTTTCCATTGATAGCCGACATTCTCAACATAACCCACTATACAAAGCCTGGAAAGCTAAAACCTTCACAGATGGGGACATAACACTCCACTTTATTATTTTTGACATTATAAATAGTACAGAAGCTTGCCTATCACTAACTGAGATTACTGGAGAAATTGACAGATATCTTTCTTGTTTTAAAGAGCCTAAGACCTTTGACGAATCCACAGTCCGAAAAAAGCTAAACGAATATGTTAAGCAAGGACTTCTTTGTAAAGAAAAATACGGTAAAACGATGCTCTATTACCGTTCAAGTGATGAAACGGTTTTGAGCAATGATGTACTTGATTTTTATTCAGAAGTCGCACCTTGCGGAGTTATTGGTTCTTTTCTACTAGATAAAGTTGCTGACCACAGAGATGTTTTTAAGTTTAAGCACCACTACATCACTAGTGCTCTAGATAGTGAGATTCTTTGTTCATTGTTGGATGCATTGCACAAAAAACAACTAATTCAAATTACAATAATCAATCGTAAGAAGATGGTATATATTATTGATAATCTTACGCCTTTGAAAATCTATGTAAGCGTTCAAACTGGGCGTCAATATCTAATGGCCTATTCATCTAAGCACCAAAAGCTTGGTGCTTTTCGTATTGATAATATCTGTTCGCTAGAGGTTCTCGAAAAGAGTAATGACTATGAAAGATTATTAATAGATTTTAAAATGATGCAACCTAGAATATGGGGTGTAAGCACTCGAACAAATGATGAAAACCTTGAACATGTAGAGTTTACAGTGAAGTATTCTGATGATGAACATTACATTCACAATCGATTGGAGAGAGAGAAACGTTTCGGTCAAGTTGTCCGAATTAACAAGAATACAAGTTGCTTTAGCGCAGATGTCTATGACAGTATGGAGCTCGTTCCGTGGATAAGAACCTTTATCTGCCGTATTGAAAGTATAGATTTCTCAAATAAGAATGTTGAAGAACAGTTCAAATATGACCTAAATTTAATGTACCAAATATATGGTGTGAGCGAAAATAATTCGCTAATTGACGATACTCTATCCGATAATAACTCGGCGGAACCATTCGGACAAAATGGAGGTGATAAGGTATGATTTTTAATGAAGTATACAGTGCATATTATAACGCAATTGCGCAAATCCTTACATCCGCAACTGAAGGTCACATCACAGCTAAAAGCCTTCGCCAAATTATCGAAGATAAAGCTTTTTCAGAAAGTTTCCTTACAATTGAATCGGCCTTGGCTAATGAGAAATGGCAACTCCTTAAAACAGATGGAACGACCACTATCAAGAACACGCCAACAATGCCACTTACAATCTTGCAAAAGAAATGGCTCAAAGCGATTTCTCTGGACTCTCGAATAAAGTTATTTGATATTGATTTTTCAGGACTCGATGGTATTGAACCTCTGTTTACGCCAGAAGATCTACATATTTTTGATAAATACTCGGATGGTGATTCATTTGAAGACCCTGAATATATTGCCATCTTTAAACTCATTCTTGCTTCCATAAAGAATCAAAAAGCTCTCCGAATTGTCATCAAAAACCGCAAAGGTACATGTACCAATTTCGTTGTTATGCCAGAGCACCTTGAATATTCTGAGAAAGATGACAAATTCAGACTTATTGCATCTGGTTCAAAGCACGGTCATATCATCAATCTTGGAAGGATTCTAAAATGTCAGCTATATGATAAACCGTTCAATTGGGTCCCTAATAGTCATCATATCAAGAAGAAAAGTGTTACTGTAGAGCTGTTCGATGATCGTAATGCGCTTGAGCGAGCCCTCTTGCACTTTGCACATTTCGAGAAAGAAGCTCAAAGGATTGATAATAGACTCTATAGAATTAAGATCAATTACTCGAAAGATGATGAGATCGAACTAGTAATTCGCATTCTATCATATGGTCCTTTTATCAAAGTCATTGAGCCCGAAAGTTTCGTAAACCTTATCAAAGAAAGACTTACTTCCCAAATAACCTGTGAACTCTAAACGAGTTTGCAGGTTTTTCTTTTATTATACAGAAAGAGTTTTCTCGTGAGATTCGCTATCGACAACAAGTTCGCAAGTTTTTTTCCGTGAAGTCTCTTTCTTTATTCGTTATCCTTTAACCGAAGACGCAAAGCATGTGTTTAATATTTTTCACAGCGGTGCACGAGGATATTCCAGAGTGTATGCCTGAGGTTGCTTCAAAGAATTTGCCGTTGATCGGCTCGGGTTTATATCCAAGAATCGTAGGAAACAATCCTACCTAAATGTTATAACCTCAATCATCATGTATGACTGCTGGGTTATTACATAATATAAAAAGCGAATCCCATTATCTGGCATGGAAAATTGATGTTTGGTCTTCTCGCAAGAGAAATACTACATCAAGTGATCTTCTGTTCCTATGCAATGCCAACCACGCTCTGTCTGCGAAAGGGTACCGTGTGCTAAGACGATAAGCTACGAAGTAATTCTCCGCTTCTCTTCCTTACTGCACTTAATTTTACAGCCGCAAGGTACGCTTAGCTAATGTCAACCATGTGAGAATCATTCTCACTGTGTTCATGTTGTTGCCAAGTAGGCATAGATAATGGGATAAACGCTTTACTTAAAAACTATTATATAAAATCAACCACAGGAGGTTTGTATTATGAATAAAATTATCATTAATGAAAATGAAATAGGATACCTTTTCAAGAGTGGACGTTTTAAGAAGCTTCTGAATGCCGGTAAATATTATGAATATGGTGATAGGAAAATTGAGGTAGAAGGAATCGAGCACTATCTTTATTCATATGACTGCACACTAGATACCCTCTTATCTGATCCAGAAATTGCAAACAAGACTTCTGTGATTGATATTCAGGACAATCAAATAGCATTGCACTACATAGATGGAAAATATTGCGATTTTTATTTAAAGGGAAAGTTTGCCTTCTGGAATGCCCTTGGTTCTCATGAATTTAAATTATACGATATCACTGATCCAAAATTATGTGGTGACTTTCCTAAAAATATTCTACCTTTAATTTCGCGCCAGCTTTACCAGAAAGTTGAAGTCGCAGAATATCAGAAAGCTAGACTATATTATGATATGAAGCTTGTTGAAATCCTTGAACCCGGTACATACTATTTCTGGAAAACAAATGTAAATATTGGGATTGACATGATTGATACAAGACTTACAAGCATGAATATTTCTGGTCAAGAAATTATGACACTAGATAAGGTAGCTTTGCGCATTAATTTCATATGCAACTATCGCATTACCGATTATGTGAAGATACTTACCGAAGTTGATGACTATAGAGAGCAAATTCATGTTGCTGTTCAGCTGGCACTTCGTGACTATGTCGGCAGTCAAAAGCTCGATGATATTCTTGCTAATAAAACTGATATTTCGGATTATGTATTTGAGCAACTCAAGGCTAAAGAAGCTGACTTCTATGTTGACTTCAAAGATGCTGGTGTCAAAGATATAATTCTCCCTGGCGAAATTCGCGAAATCATGAATACCGTGCTTATTGCAGAGAAACGCTCTCAGGCAAATGTCATTACTCGTCGAGAAGAGGTGGCTTCGACCCGTTCTCTTCTCAACACAGCAAAGCTCATGGATGAAAACACTACTTTATTCAAGCTCAAGGAGCTAGAGCACATCGAACGCATTTGTGAGAATGTCGGTAATATCAACCTAAACGGAAATTCAGATGTTCTCTCACAACTTGTAGGACTTCTCCAGTCTAGCAAGGTCTAAGTCAAAAAATGGAGGGAAAGATGATAGAAATAAAAGGCAAATATAACACAGCCATTTGTTTTACTTCTGAGTTAGCGGAGACATCCTCTAATCAGATTCAAATAATGTGTGATGAAAAAGCATTCAAAGATAATAAAATAAGAATTATGCCTGATGTTCATGCAGGTAAAGGCTGTACCATTGGCACTACAATGACCATCACCGATAAAGTAGTGCCTGGAATGGTCGGCGTTGATATTGGTTGCGGGATGGAAACTGTAAAAATTGCAGAGACCGAAATTGATTTCAAAAGACTTGATGCTCTAATTCACAGCACCATTCCTTCCGGACAGAAAGTCAGGAAAGAACCTCACAGCTACAATAGTCATATCGATTTAAATGAACTTAATTGTGCTTCGCATGTGAATCTAGAAAGAGCAAAAAATAGCATCGGAACACTAGGTGGTGGAAACCACTTTATTGAAGTAGACCGTTCTAAGTCGGGTGAATTATATATTGTTATCCATTCAGGCAGCCGTCACCTCGGATATGAAGTTGCAAATTATTATCAGAATCAAGGTCAAAAAATTGATATATCTAAAGATCTATCATATATTGAGGGTCAACTATTTGATAATTACATTGAAGATATGCATATAGTACAACATTTTGCGACCTTAAATCGTAAAGCTATGATGGATGAAATACTTGCAGAAATGAATTATACCAAAGTAGATGAATTTACGACTATTCATAATTATATTGATACTGATTCTATGATTCTTCGTAAAGGTTCAGTCTCCGCGAAAGATGGTGAAAAGCTTCTAATCCCAATCAACATGCGTGATGGCAGCCTTATTTGCATTGGCAAGGGCAATCCAAACTGGAACTTTTCTGCCCCTCATGGTGCTGGGAGGCTTATGAGCAGAACACAAGCGTTTGCAAATCTTTCTTTGGAAAAATTTCGCGAAGAAATGCAAGGCATATACTCAACTTGTGTAAAGCAAAAAACGCTCGACGAGTCCCCTATGGCATACAAAAGTATGTCCGAAATTGTTGAACAAATCGAACCTACAGCCGAGATAGTCGAACAGATTAAGCCGATTTATAATTTCAAGGCAGCAGAGCGGTAGGCGACTTTCAAGATGTACAAGAAAAGGACACCGCAAGGTGTCCTTTTGTGTTATTGCCAAAATAATAATATCTCGCGATCTTATCGGAATATTATTCTATTTCTTGTTATCCTTATTTGCTTCAATAGTAAGAACCGCACCAAAACACATTGCCGCCGAGCCAAAACAAATTAATATTGTTCGATTCTCACCAGAAAGAATTGATGCGATGTATAGGATTGTAGCTAATGCATACAAGAAAACTGCAATGTAGCTGTAGTATTTTTTCATGGTTGCTCCTTTTGTTGTCAATCCAATAAAAGTCTTGATTCAATTATACAACATATAATTAGCTAAATATACCCAACTCTGATAGAATATCTACTATACTAAGACCCCTAGACAAAAATATCCAGGGGTCTTTTATCATAATAATCTACACTTAGTAGAAATTTAAGCTTATTCCAGCCTCAGCATCATTCAATTTAACACAACTCATCTACACTTAGTAGAAATTTAATGG
>JAAZHB010000214.1 GCA_012510935.1 Clostridiales bacterium | reverse complement strand
TTCCATGAACTTCAACCTTTAATCCATCAAGCTTCAGCATGTATCCTACTCCGACAACAAGTTATGCATTTGAATGCGGATTTGGTGACCTTAATTCAAATCTTGTAGATAAAGGATTCTTCATATCTCGAATTAAACCTAACAGTACCGTTCTGTTACGAGATGGTGTCTGGTGATCCCTTCCTAGTGATGTTACTATACACACTGGTGCTTCATAGCCAGGCTTTAATCTCTGATGTGCGTCATGTGTCTGACAAACAAAAGGATTAAGAATCTCGTAGTTCCTAAGCATTCCCATCAATCCACCGTATCCAATTGGGCTCATGAACTGATTCTCTCTATCTGCAGGCTCAAACAGGTTGACTCTCTTACCATTCTTCAGTTTAGCGGATATGCCAAAATGAGTGTGCTCACCGCTTCCTGCAACGCCAAAAACAGGTTTTGCCAGGAAAGTTACTTCGAGGTTATTCATTCTAAACACATCTCTTACAATGTGTTTAATCTGAGCTTCGTTATCTGCTGCCTGAACCGGGCTACTAAACTTCCAGTCAATCTCAAGCTGCTCCATAATGTGGTCGTATCTGCCGCTATTGCCCATCTTGGCTCTAACTCCACCGACTTCCTTATGCCCCATCTCAACATTAAACCCATACTTATCAAGGATTTCAATTGTTTGCTCGAGAGCTGTAGCAACCGGACCAATAACTCTCTTCCAATATTGTTCCTTAAGTTCCTGCGATGTGTATAGCTGGTCTCTGTCTGCCCTATCATCTGGCGTTTTAACCCAAAACTCGAGTTCTGTAGCATTCGTCAGAACAATCTCTTCAATTTCATCTACGCTATTGACACCATCTAGATATTCAAACACATACGGATTCTCTTCGAGCTCCTTCAGAAGGCCTCTTCTGAATCTTTTGGCAGCCCTTCTCAAGAAAATTCTAGATCCTACCATGTTGTCTGCGTTATGTCTTAAAAATGATGGTATCCTAAGCGTTCCTGTTGGAAGCCCTGTATAGAAATCTATATTGTCGAAATTGTATTCAACATACCAATTCACATCAACATCTGGCAAAATATCAACTCTCGCATTTGAAAGTTCTGCGATGCAAGGTAGCGCAACAGATGAGCCATCAGTTTGCACTCCGTTCCAAAGGATTTTCTCCGCATCCTCAAGAAAAGCGTTTACCGGAATTTTCTCATCAGTCTGATGGTTGCCAAGGTCTGTACCCGTTAAAGATACAAACTTTACCTCAGGATGAGCTTTGAGTGTCTCCTTGACTGTGTCCGCATCGTGTTCATCCGGGCCTAGAGTAAATAACATTTTATTAAGATCAAACTCCATTGTTTTCTCCTTTTTCTCACTTAACTATATTAACATGAAGCTATTGCTTCAACTTTTTGGTTCTCTTAGGCAAGGTGATTCAAGTATCCTTCGAGCTGGTTCATATACTCGCCATACTTCGTCCAATCGCCAGACTTTATAGCAGATTGTGCATTGTCATATGCCTCCTGCGCCTTTGAAATTAGTTCACTAGTCGAAGTCCCACCAGAGCTGCTACTTGACGATGAAGTGTCAGTCATTCCCGAATCACCATAGCTTCCGCCAAAAATGCTTTCGAGAGCCTCAGACAATGTTGGTTTGTATGCTATCTGATCGCCGTACGCTACGATTACCCTCTTCACCTCAGGAATAGCACTATTAGATGCTTCAAGGTAAACTGGCTCAACATACAAGAAAGATGTGCCTATTGGAATTACGAAAAGATCTCCACGACTATAGGTTGATCCTGAAGAATCCCAAAGAGAGAATTCCTTCGAAATCTCAGTATTCTGGTCTATCTGCGCCTCAATCTGCATTGGTCCATAGACAGTCTTGCTCTTAGGCATTGTGTATACCACAATTTCTCCATAATGGTCTCCATCATTTCGTGCCATCATCAATGCTGTCATGTTCATCTTTGACTTAGGTGTAAATGGCACCATATTGATGAACTCAGCGGAGTCAGAATCAGGAAGCTTAAATGTATAGTAGCTTGGCTCCATCTCTACTTCCTTTGTTCCATATATCTGATGAGCTATATCCCAAAGGTCCTCTTTCTGATAGAAAACCTTAGTATCTGTCATATGATACTTTCCATAAACTCCTGCTTGAATCTTAAACAGCGAGTTAGGATATCTAATATGTTCTTTTATTCCTTCAGGCATCTTGTCGTACGACTTAAATAGTGAAGGATATATTTTCTGATATGTCAAAGCAATTGGATCTTCTTCGTCTACAACGTAGAAATCAACGGTTCCT
Source organism: Clostridiales bacterium (assembly GCA_012510935.1). The sequence continues at coordinate 95 of JAAZHB010000214.1, read as the reverse complement.
TCATATGCATCAACTACTACCTTAATTGAATTTCTAATGTTGTTTGTTGTACCTTCCTTCTCTGAATATGGTTCAGAATAAGGGTAGTATGAGCT
>JAAZHB010000213.1 GCA_012510935.1 Clostridiales bacterium | reverse complement strand
ATTCCCCGTGTCAACTTGTAATTATGATAAACTATCTAATATCCATTTTTTGTCTCATACATACTATTATGAAAATTTACTAGGAACTGACTTTATATAGAAAAATAAAGCTGATATACTGAATTCAGTAAAATAATATTATTTTAATTCACGGAGGTCCATATGTCAGAAAACATTGATAAGATCCCTGCAAAAAGCAAACTTGTTTCAGCCGCAGAGAGTATTGGTGAGATTGCTGGAAATACAACAGGTAAAGTAAAAGATGCTGTTGTATCCTCAAAAGAAGCTGTAATAAATACAATTGATGCAAATGGAAATGGTGAGATTGATGTCGAGGATGTTATTATTCTTGGCTTAAGAACTCCTGGTATTTCAATCAGTAGAGCAGACTTTCTTCAAAAAGAACTATTTAAAAACTATCCGCAGGATGTAATTGATAAAGCTATTGCTACCACACCTGCTCTAGCAGGAATACCATCTTCTGAAATAGATGAAATCGCTGATGCTGTTATTCAATATGAACGCAATTGCGTTTCTGGTATTTCAGTTGCGCTAGGTGCACCTGGTGGAATTGCAATGGTTGCAACAATTCCAGCTGATATTATTCAATATTACGGATATATGCTTAGAGCTACACAGAAACTCATGTACCTTTATGGTTTCCCCGAGATTAATACTACCGAACGAGAGCATCACTTTGACTCTGAAACTATGAATGTGCTTATTATCTGTTTTGGTGTTATGTATGGAGTTCAAAGTGCAAATTCAACACTGAAATCAATGGCAACAATGCTTGGTAAAGGTGTCGAAAAAAAGCTTCTTAGAAAGGCCTTAATGAAAGGAACTATATATCCAATTGTAAAAAGTGTATTACACTGGTTTAATATCAACTTAACAAAGCAAGTATTTGCTGGTTTCTTCAAGAAATCAATTCCAGATGTCGGAGGTGTCCTAGGCGGTGGAATAACATATTTATCATTCAAGCCGTGTTGTGATAAGCTTAAGGACTCTTTACAGGACACCTTATTGAGTAATCCAAACCATAAACCTTCTGATGAAGAAATCAAACTAACAACTAGTATCGAAACATCTGACGATGAAATTATGAGCTAGACTTACAAAGGCGAGATATCAATTGCACCTCGCCTTTTAATTTGATTTTATGTAATAATAAATATAATCATCTTATTCAATCTCTAATACTGCACTTCACAAACCTCATAAAAAAGTCGCAAATTTCTTGTACACTAACCTTGTATGGACGTTCTATCACAATCCCAAATAAATCATCCCACTGATATACTAAATCTAATTCATCTCCAGTTATTTTAACTCGTCCATCACCAATTACTTTCACCTCTCCATGAATACCATCTCTAATACTGTCGACTAAGTTAAAGAATGCATCTGGCTCATATAAGTCTATGCTGTTATCAGTTCGAACAAAAACCCATCGTTTTTGTTTGCTTGTTGGAGAAAGGTAATAGTTGTAATCATATTTATTATTAGTAGTATCCATTACCGCTCCACCTCATACTCTGCCACCAGTATTTTCTCATCATCTGTCCCGGGATCCGTATGGAGCTTCACTTCATACTTCATACCATTGTGCTGCAAGCACATATCCATAAAACACAGAAATATCCCTATGTCTATCTGGTTGAAATATGTCACCATTTTCACCGGCATGATTCCGCGTTTGCCTGGTTTCTTGTACCTATAGACTTCCAGCCTGTCGCCATCTCTATTGACAATCCATGGCTGCGTATTGTATGCGCTTGGTGCAAACCTGACTATATCTGTTACGCCATCAATCGGCTTTCCTGTCCATATTTCCTCAAGAGGTTTGCGCTTACTCTTGAACATGTCCTTGCGGAATTTTGTCTCATCATCAATCTTGGAGATAAGAATCATTATGACAAAATCCAGACCTTCATGAAACTGCTTGTCCGGCTTGCCGATGCCATACCAGAGGGTTGCAATATTCTGCGACACAAGATAAAGATCTAGCTGCTCTCCGAGGTAGCCTATATTTTGCAAATAGTTTTCCTTCTTCTCGCTGTATAGCAT
>JAAZHB010000212.1 GCA_012510935.1 Clostridiales bacterium | reverse complement strand
CACTATTTTCTGTTAAGTTTATCCTTGCCTTTCCAATTAGAGACTCCTCTTTAACATTTGACATATACTCCATTAGCCGCGTGTATTGACTCTGATTCTTCTTATGCGTTTGCTCATGCAATCTCTCTTCAGTGATATCAGTTAGATACTCAATTAGAACCTCTTTATCGCCCCACTTGCTAATCTCAGTATTTGTCATAAAATACTTTTTCTCTTCTGGGACGAATGTTACATGGCTTGTATCTCCTGCAAGAGTTTCCTCAAGTCTACAATTAGAACATGGCTCATCACTTCCAAAAAACACTTTATGGCATGTGAGGCCCTTATAGTCACAGGGGTCCAAATTAAGCAGGCGAAAACCCGCTTCGTTAGAAAAATACATCTCTCTAGTATGCACATCAACGACATGAATCCCCATGGATGCTATCGTTGTAGCCTTATTGAGCACTTCTAATAATCTTTCAGAGATCAACTCGTCATTCATTTTGTTCACCCTATTTGCAAATTATATATCCAAAATTATAAACTAATGTCAGTATATCAACTTGTGTTTCTGAATACAATATTCAAAGACTTGATTTAGTTTCTAAATAGCTATTAACGATGTGCTATGAAAGAGTTCTGTTAGATCTAAGCTTGGATGAATACATGTATAGCGGTATCGCAGCTAGTTGTGCTACAACAGACACTATCACCATGGCAGGAATACTTGTATCGTACAGTACTCCTAGCAGCCAGCTTCCAAGGAACCAGAACACACCAAAGGAGCACTCAAAGATTCCATAACCAGTCGCTCTACTTTGCTTAGGCACCATCCCGGCCACTGCCGCTTTGAGAATGGACTCCTGTGCCCCCATGCCAACACCCCAGAGCGCAATACCAAGTAGAAGCATTGGTATTGAATTAAAAGCAAATATGAATATTGCAAATGGTGCTGAAATCAGAGTAGACCAGACTAGTGCACTAACACCCTTCTTATCATATAGAATTCCAAAGAAAAGAGCAGCTACAGCATCTACCAGCATGGCCCCAGCATAAAGTAGAGGTAGAGTACCGCTGTTGACAAATGAAGTTGTCTCCGAGAGTCCCGATGTCATCGCTGCGTATGTACGAGATACATGCATTATTACAATAGAGTAATCAATAAAACCAAACGCAAATAGGCTTATACCTGATATATAGAAAATAAATTCTTTTTTTAACTTAAAAGATACATATTCCTTTGGTTCAGGTTCAAATCGCTCAGGATTAGGGAATTTAGCGCGTGTAACTAAAAGCAAAATGAGAGTAATAGTTCCTGGAATAGCCAGCACTGCAAAACAAGTCGAATAGATTTCAAATGTTGTGCCCGTCTGCTTAAACAGCATCACAAGATAAAGAAGCACTGGTCCAAGGAAGGCTCCAATCTGGTCGAGCACTTCTTGAATACCAAAGCTCTTTCCTACGCCTTCTTGAGATGCAGCAAATGACATAATTGTGTCCTTTGCAGGTTTCTTAATTGCCTTGCCCATTCTCTGAATAATCAGCAAGAAGCAAGCAGCAAGCCATCCATGCTCCCCAACTAGTGCAAGTGCAGGAACAGCCACTATGTCTAGCACATATCCGACAATTGTCATAGGCCAGTAAAGCTTGGTTTTGTCAGTGAGTTTTCCAAAAACATATCGCATTGAATAGCCAACTAGTTCGCCTAGTCCTGACACAAATCCTATAGTTCCAGCTGATGCACCAAGAAGAGCGAAGTATGCCCCGCGAATACTAGATGCACCTTCATGCGTCATATCTGAGAAAAGACTGACAATGCCAAATATCACAATGAAAAGCATCGCTTGTGAAAAATTCTTATTTTTATTGTTCTTCTTCATTTCTACTACTTTCACCAATAATTTTCAAAGAATCGCTCGGCATTTCTATAGCACACAGCCTCAATCTCAGCTGTTGCAAAGCCTACCTTTTCCATTGCCTGAGGAAGCATTTGAATATGTTCGCATGCCGCTATTTCTGGTATATCATCAATTGTAGACTTTCCATCGGAAGAAATAAAATTGCCATAGAAGTTTAGCCCCGCTACTCCACCAGCTTCAGAAAGATGCGAGACATCAACGATTATCCCAAGTTCTTCCATCTTTTCAACGGTCTCAAAGCCAAATTCCTTTAAACCTTTATTCTTATATTCCGGCTTACTGTGAGGATATCCTATGTAATTTTCATAATTCCAAGTTAATGCAATTAATCGAACGCCCCTATCATGAAGTTCATCAAGGCGCTGTAGGTCGTTCTCGAGAGCTACCTGCGCATCGTTATTCTATATTGTCTGGCCTAGTTCTCCCGCCTTGTAAAGATTGAACATTTTCGCAACTGTGTCACAATGGAAATCATTCATTCTCATTTATAGCAAACTTCCTTTCAAATGATTTGCAACTGTGGTGTACAAGTCATTTTTTGCTATTATTATAACACATGCTGTGTAGTTTGAAGTTAACTAAGGCAAGAGGTAAAATCATAAATATCAGACACAAAACACACGGCAATCGATATAAACGGCAGCCAGTCAATGAGTATATAGCGGCAGCTGTCGAATTTATTTTAATGGGTGTCGCTTTTGCTATCTTTGGGTGTAGGTGATACAAAAAATGAAAACACAAGGTAATGTATAAGACGATAACCTCACTAGTATAGGATATATTAAAAATGCGCCCAAGTGCCGGGCGCATTTTGCTTGCCTGAGAATATTTTATTATAAAGTAAGGTCGCGCTTTAGGATGTATCTTTCAAGGCCATCATAAATCTCTAACTTTGATGCAACCTCGAAGCCATTTGCATAAGCATTCTTGAGGCTAACTTCATTATCTGGTGATATCGTGCTCAGCGCCTCTTCAGCACCTAGCGCTATTCCTTCTTCAATCCTTAGCTTGAAGAACACATCTTGAAGTCCAAAGCCACGATACTCCTGCATAATGAAGGATGTATCAAGGGAGACACACTTCAGTAGCTTCTCATCATCATATTCAAGATACTTCCCGAAGTTACGATAGGAAATCCTCGGTCTGACCAGAAGTGTAAATCCTACCATTTTCCCATCGTGAAAAACAGAACAACATAAATCATTCTCTATTGAGTCACGAAGTTCCTCTTCCGTTGTCTTATTAAACAGCTTCTTGTCTGGAATATTCTGGTGGGTCTCATCCTGAAGTGCCATTATTTCCGGAAGATCTTCAACCCGTGATTTTCTAAAGACAACTAGGCGCTTGTCGCCATTGCGTCTTGTCAATTCAATTTCGTATGGGAAGTCTCTCATGTTCTACCTCTTAATTATTATCAAAATCCATTACTAGTACAATATACAAGTTTACGGTTTTTTTAAATACTTTTACCCTGGATTCTTCATTAGCCCAGAAATAAACTCTGCATATTCTTTCCAAACCCAAATATACCCAAGCTCCTTTTTTAGGTCAGATTTCTAGCCGAATTTTCAGTTAATCTTGCATCGTTCCCGCAAAAACGACGCTTAGATAGTAAGCTATTATCGAGAAAAATGCGCAGTTTAGCCCTCTCATAATCGAGCCGACAATAACACTTATTTCTGTAATGCATGTGCACCCGATTAGTCCCATCGTAAAAATCGTCGTTATCACAAGACACGCTACGATGTTTATTGTTCGTATCGACCATTTGTTGCTTGGATATAACGCAGCTACAATATGATTTTCTTTAGTATACGGAATCTTGATATCAGGATTCTTCTTAAGCTTGGCTCTAATCAAAGTTGGATAGAGATTTATCACTATGATTCCCAGAATCAAATTGGTGATTAGCGTTCCAATTATATAGCCTTTCTGTGACGCCACTTCACTTGTAATAAAGAAATATATTATCCCGTTTATTACGCCATTTGTAAGACCATTACCAATAAGCATCTCTTTCCAAATAAATGAATTGAAAGTTTTCATTTCATCATCCCCTATCTACACAGGTGAACTACAGATACGCAATGCATACCTAAACATTCTCACTTCCATAATTACTAAACCTAATATATTATCATTATACTATAAATCATTAGCATTCAGAAGCGGATAATCATTTCGTTGTGTGCGATTGGGTTATTGATTTGCATTTGTCGAAAGGCCATCTTTAACAGATTGTTTTACAAGGCGTATTGTCCGCCTATGATAGAAGCCCCACGCCCAGGTTCACGGCCGTAGTGGTTTTCCCGACTCCGCCTTTCTGATTGCATATGGCAATCACATTACAATCTGTCATTATTTTTGCACCTCCTAACTGAACAACGCCGGATGCTGTCCTCTGAACTCAGCAAAGGAGCACCTAAGCGATTCGGCTATGAACGCCCTTATGAACTTCTCGTCAGCATTTGCTTTCCTGCACTTATATACAAGCGCTATCTCTTCAGCTTCGTCGTACATACCGCACAACCTGAACGATACATTCAGAAGGTCTACAGCTAGCGCATACTTCTTCGCCTCATAGAGTTCCTTGATCATGTTTGCGATGTCATCGTCTTCGTCATCATCAAACTGGAACTCAGCAGCAAGCTCGAAGTTCATCGCAGCTTTTCTTGCGATCTCTGTTATGATCTCGCAATCTTCCTCAGGTCTCTCGACACCTATAGCCATAACTTCCATTACATTTTCCTTTAATTTCATCATTAGATCCTTTCTGCCGATTTCTCGGTCTTTACATAGAAAAAGCCCTGCTGGAAGGATTTCTCCTAAAGCAGGGCAATGTAAACATCGAAACATCTTGGTCAGTCACCAAGGAATTTTATCAGGAGCTCATCTATGGCATCGGTGTATCTGCCTTCTTCGGTGAGCTTATTCTTGAGTTCGACCAGACTATATACTATTATTCTCTTTTCATCGAAAGTAAAGTTGATCCTGTATTTTGATTCAAACATCTTTGATACCTCCATTCTTTCATAACATGGACATAGCTTTTCGCTGTGTTTATACTAATCTCAGAAAGAAGGAGATGCAATTATGCGAATATTTTTCGGAACTATGAAGAAT
>JAAZHB010000025.1 GCA_012510935.1 Clostridiales bacterium | reverse complement strand
GGTCATAGAAAACAATATATTCGCCTTTAGCACGCTTGAGCCCATTATTCCGAGCTCCTGCAACACCTTGATTTTCTTGAACTATGGACTTAAAGCTCCTATCGTCCTTGCAAAAATCATCTATTATGACGTGCGAATTGTCCGGGGCCCCGTCGTTAACTATAATTACTCCAAAATCTTTAAAGTGCTGCACCTGTATAGACTTGAGCATATCATATATGAAATTTTCAACATTATATACCGGTACTATTACCGACACTTTAATATTTTCCATAATTCAATCTTTCTATATTTTCCACAACATTACTGTCTTGCCGCCGGCCTTCGCAATGTCCTTCTTAAACGCATTGTGCATGTCGTCAATTGAGTTTACTTCTACAACATCTCCAACAATATTTCTTAACATTTTTACCATCTTAGGATGCTTCTTGTACATCTCCACGATGTTAATAAAGTCTGTTCTACCCGAACGCGAACTTCCGAAGAATCTAAGTCCTTTCTCAAGAACCATCCTGGTGTTAATAGGAACTGGGTTCTCTGAAACGCCCAATATTGATACGGTACCCTCCGGCTTTATTAAATCAATTATCTGATCTATCGCTTTTCCGGAGCCTGTTCCACCAACGCATTCGAATGCATGGTCGAACTCTATACCCTCGGGAATATCGGCTATGTTATAGGTTGCTTCAGCAAAAGTGAAATTAATCAGCTTGCTTTGGTGTCTTCCCATAATATATAGCTTTGTATCAGGATATCTATAGTGGAGTAGTAGCGCGGTAATGTACGAAAGGTTACCATCTCCCCACACTGCAATATGGTCTTTCCTTTTATGTGCAATGCTATCAAATCGGTCTATTGTATGTAGGCTGACAGAAATAATCTCTGTAAATGCTGCAACCTCTGGATCGATGTCTTCTGGAAGTCTTACGATCCTATCTCTTTGCATGGCAACATTATCTTGCATAAATCCATCAAAGCCACTTGCTCTGAATTTGCTTGATCTAAGGTAGTTCTCTGCAATTACTTCATCCTTTGCAGTTGGCGTATTAGGAATCATTACGACAAGCTCGCCGTCCTTGAACTCCCCTTTGGGGTCACAGGTAATGCGACCAATACCTTCATGTATAAGGGCCATCGGGAGCTTCTTTGCAAGAACTTCTGGAGCTCTCGCCCCCTGATAATATCTTTGATCAGCATTGCAAATGGACAGATATGTAGGTCTGACAACAACTGTGTCTTCTGTCATATCTATCTCGTTAAATTCTATTTCAAATTTTCTCGGCTCTACGAGCCTATACACTGTGTTTAGCATTTACTTATTACCTTTCTAGCAGACTCTCCGCAACGGTCAAGTCATATGGATAGGTTATCTTTATATTCGAGTTCTCCCCTTTTACAAGGTGAACCTTCTCTCCCTTTATTACAAAAATCTTAGCCGCGTCAGTGAGCACATCTTTCTCTTCATCTGTTAGCGACTGGTATAGTGTCTTAAGCTTAAGTGCATTAAAGCTTTGTGGAGTTTGCCCTTGATACAGCATTGTTCTATCCGGGATTGCTGTAATTGTAGCATTATTTGTGCTCTCTACAATAGTATCTGTTGCGGGAACAACAGTGTCGCATGCTCCATATTCCTTTGCCGCTTTGATATTATCCTGAATTATACGATATGTGACAAAGGGCCTTACCGCATCGTGAGTTACCAAGATTGTATCCTCTTTGAGATTGCCTGTCTTTTCGATATGATCTATAGCATTCTGGATTGTCTCATTTCTGGTAGCGCCACCTTCGAGCACTCTGATTTTATT
>JAAZHB010000211.1 GCA_012510935.1 Clostridiales bacterium | reverse complement strand
GCTCAAATGAAGACTAATCAGGTTGAAAAGAAATATATTGCTGTAGTTCATGGTGTTATTAGCAAAGATCATTTCATGATTGACTGTCCAATCGGACGAGCTTCTGAAACATCTATAAGAAGAGAAGTATTAGATGAAGGTGGCAAAGAGGCAATTACCGAAGTAAGAGTTCTCGAGAGATATAACGGATATTCCCTGCTTGAATGCACATTGCACACTGGTCGGACCCATCAAATTAGAGTCCATCTAAGTAGTATTGGGCACCCAATTGTCGGGGACAGCTTGTACGATGGCGAAGCGAATGGTTTGATTGCAAGACAAGCATTACACTCATATTATTTATCAATTACGCATCCTATCACTCATGAAAACCTTACAGTAGAAGCCCCCTACCCAGAAGACATTATTGAATGTATTAACATTATTAAAAATAGATAAATAAGAAAAAAGGAGCTGCGTTTATGATAAACGATTATTACATCACATATCATTACGACAACTCCGTTTTTTTAAAATTTAGTATTTATTTATAGTCCAGCTCTGAAAGCTTCCTCGCCTGCATATTTAAAGTTTGCAAAACTGCCTGTAAGTTGCAACTCATAGAATATTCCCTGCCCAACAGTAAGCCATCCTTGTGCAATTGTCATTGGAATATTTGCGACAATAAGGAGAATCAATCCACTGAGTTTTTCAATATTTACTAGTCCAAAAATGCTTAAAATTAGTACTGGCATATATGCAACTAAAATAAGGGAAAGATATGATAGGTCTAACCTAAATAGATTCATCTTATTGCCTGTCATCATATACCTACTCTCAGCTAGACATTGCATCGCTCCCTTCTTAGGATTATCAGCAAGAATGAAATACGCTTGTCTAAAGCTATAAAAACTCATAACGCCAGGTATAATCAAAAGCATAAGTCCAAAACTAATAATTAAAGATTTTGCTGCAGCTATACATAGAGCCTTAAAGAATAGCTGAAAACCTTCAAAAAACGATGAAATGTCAGCTTTCCTAGCCCTAATAAATGTCAGAGTATATAGTGCTCTTCCGATTTCTACTACACCGCTGAAAACAAAAGTATAAAGCATTCCAACAATAGTTATTTGAGGAAGTTTCTTGATATATTCATCGCTTAATTCAATATTCTGTTTATTGATAATGTAATCCCAATAAGATTGTGGGTAAAAGTATTCAAGCAAATTCGGTATCACCGCACTGAATATGTAAATAACCAAAAGGCCAATAACAAAACTGCCAAGTATTGTCCTTGAATGATTTATGGCTAGTCTTTGAATTAATAGAGGGTTTTCTTTAACATAATTCCTATTTTCGTTTTCCAATTTTTGTCTCCTATCATTGAAATTATTCTCAAGTTAAATTAATATATATATCAAAGCCATGATGGACCTTGCATATTAAATAATATATAAATTTGCAAGTGTTACTAGTATAACATAACGAGGTATAAATAATGTATGAAAATTGTGTGGTTATTCTACCATATATTGAAAACTATGACAGAATTTGGATTCAAAAATTAGCATCATCTGCTGACTATATAATTTGTGCTGATGGAGGCCAGGTTGTAGCCTCAAGGAACGGAATAACGCCTAATGTTGTAATTGGAGATTTTGACTCTACCAAAGAAATAATAAAACTTGATTGTAAATATATTACATATCCTTCAGAGAAAGACCTTACAGATGCAGAAGCTTGTGTAATTCATGCATTAGAAATTGGAGCTAGAAAGATTATATTTGTAGGCGGAATGGGCGGCAGGCTTGATCACACTCTAGGCGCTCTAGCCCTTCCTGTAAAATACAATAAAGACGGGATTAGCATTGAATATATAGACAAATCTAATCATGTAAGGCTGCTTGAGAACGGAAGTATAACAATTGACAAATCAGATAACTATAAATATTTCTCGGTTATTCCTGCTTATGCAAATGCGTCAGGAGTCTCAATCAAGGGCGCTAAGTATCCACTAGACAATTTATTGTTAGAAAGAGCTTCTACTCTAGGAATAAGCAATGAAATTACCGCCGAAGTTTGTCAAATTTCAGTTGAAGATGGTTCTCTCTTTGTCATTGAATCCAATGACAGATAGAATAAAATATATCTTTGCTACCATTGTCTCTATAATTGTTTATTGCAAGTGAGCCTACTTTGTAGAAATTGTTGATTTTTCATAATCAATCAAGTATTTTTCAAACTCATCAATTGGCATTGGCTTTGCAAAATAGTAACCCTGAATATAATCGCAGCCCATCTCACTTAATAAGCCTACCTCTTCTTCAGTCTCAACTCCTTCAGCTACAGTTGAAAGTTCAAGCAACTTTGAAAGACTGATTATAAAACTAAGAATACTTCTTTTTCTATTTGTAATAACCGAATCAGCTTGTTGCATGAAACGCATATCAAGCTTAAGTATGTCAATTGGTAATTCAGAAAGCATATTCAAAGAAGAATATCCAGATCCGAAATCATCCATTTCAATTAGGAATCCCATATAGCGCAAAGAAGAAACTACCGAAATAATCTGTTGTGGATTATCAGTATATGCTGATTCAGTGATTTCGATATGCAACATTTCTGCAGGAATATCATATTTTTTTACTAAGTTGAATAACATCTCTGGTAAATTTTCCTGCATAAAATCGTTACGAGAAGCATTAACTGAGATTGGTATGAATTTTTTATTTTCATTCTGCCATCTATGTAATATTTGGCAAGCAATATTCCAGACATATTCATCTAACTTTGTGATAAATCCATTACGTTCAAATAAAGGAATAAATTCATTTGGCAATATGAACCCAAGTTCTGGATGTTTCCAACGCACAAGAGCCTCTGCTCCTACAATTTCACGCGTCTTACTATCATGCTTAGGCTGAAGATATACAAGAAACTGACTCTCTTTCAATGCTTGTTCCTTGTAATCATTAAGTTGATGTTCTCTCATCAATTTCTGGCGAAACTTATCATCATATATAGCATAACAATATCCGAACTGATGCTTAATTGATTCGATGGCCATTTGAGCTCTATCGCACATATCTGATATTGGTAAGCCTCTATCTGTAGTTGTATATACACCATATTTCATGAAAAAATTATTAATTGGGGCATCTTTAATAATTTTATTAATCATTTCCTTTACTTCTTCCTAACTATGATGTTCCCTTTTCGTGCGCAATACAGCAAATATATCAGCCCCAATTCGTCCGCATATGGACTTTTCTCCAAAATTTTCTTTATTATAATTTGCAATATATCGTAGTAAACTATCACCTACATCTGTGCCATATTTTGAATTAATTACTCTAAAACTTTCAATATTGCTACATACTATTTCATAATCTTTATCGGGATTCTCATCGAGTTCCATCTGTGCATGACGATAAAAAAATTCAGCAGAATATAACCCGGTTACCTTATCTATCTCTAACTGATTTAAAAAAAGTGCGTTATCAAATAAACGAAGCAAACTACTTACTCTACGTCGTACCAGCTCTGGGTTATATGGCTTTGTTATAAAGTCAGATGCACCAGAATCTAGTGATTTAATCTCAGCATTATCTTGTTCACTACCTGTAGTTACAATAACAGGAATAGATGATATGATTCCATTCTCACGCATCTTTTCTAATAATTCATATCCGTTCATTAATGGCATCGTTAAATCTAGGAGTATCAGTGAAATATGGTTTTCTTTACCAATGATTATCTTCCATGCTTCCACTCCGTTTTCGGCTTCTATTATCCTATAATTATCTACTTCAAGTATCCGTCTTAATAATTTGCGATTTATCAAGCTATCATCTACCACAAGAAGATTTCTCCTTTTCATAGAAGCACCCCCCAGGTTTTTTTGATTGCTCTTTTTGTATATTAATCATTGCGTTTTCCTCCGCATAATTGAGAATTGATTCTTTAAACATTTACTAAATCAGAACTACTTATGTTAACTCTTCTTCCACACATTCATCCGGAAGAAAATCCATCATATCCCCAGCATTGCAATTCATTACATCAGCAATTTTAAGAAGCACTGAAATAGTAACTTCCTTGTTGCGCCGCAACTTTGTAAAGGTGGAAGCCGAAAGGCCTGAGAGTTTTCTTAAATCGCCTTTACTCATCTCTTGTTCAGCACATAATACCCATAATTTTTTATAGCTAACCGTCATATTAAACACCTTCTTTATATACAATTTAGCTTTTTTATAGATTATCACTATTGTTTGCAACAATCAAGAGACTTTTCTGATTTTAAGTAAACAATCGTGCAAATGCGTAATGTTGCCTATTTTCAAAAAATTGTTTCTAGGGGTTTCTAGGGTTATTCTTATATAAAAAAAGAACCTTGTATTTACAAATCACAATACAAAGGTTCAATTTTATAAAAAATTTAAGTCAAAAGCTGTTAAGTAATACTTGCTATAAACCACTGACTATAAGGTGTCTAAATAACTTTGCAAAATCACCACAGCTGCTTGTCTATCGATAATCTTTTTTCTATCTTTTCTTGAAACATCCGCCTGAATAAGCACCTGCTCTGCAATCTTAGTTGTAAAGCGTTCATCTTGCCATACAACTTTCACTTTAGATAGCTCACCAAGACTCTTCAGCTTATTCTCCAGCATCTTTCTAAACTCTCTTACTTTCTCAGTTTGTATGCTGTCAGTACCATCAAGACTCAGTGGCAAACCAACCACAACAGTATCGCATCCATATTCCTTAATGTAATCGATGACCTTGCCAGTATCCTTGCGAATACCAACTCTTTCAATTGTTGTAATGCCTTGAGCCGTAATTCCAAGTGGATCACTAACTGATACTCCAACAGTCTTGTCGCCTACATCTAATCCTATTATTCTCATTATTCTACTTGTCAATCCCTAGATATTGAGTCAGAATCTCCTCAAGCAACTCATCTCTATCAAGCTTAAGAATGATACTTCTAGCATTATTGTGACTTGTAATGTAAGAAGGATCACCCGATGTCATATATCCAACAATCTGGTCAACTGCATTATAACCTCTTTCAGTTAGTGCATTATAAACCTGAATCAGCGCAGTTTTCTTGTCCATCTGACTATCCTTTAAACTTTCAAATAATATTGTATCCTTACTCACTTCAATACCTCCTTCTACTTCTGTAGAATTTCTTTAGCTTTCTCAAAAGCGTCCTCAACCTTAGATGCATCCCTTGCTCCAGCCTGAGCCATATTAGCTTTACCGCCGCCACTACCGCCAGCGGCTGCAGCAACTTCCTTAATTATTTTACCAGCATGATAACCTTTGCCAATCAGATCTTCACTAACTGATATAACTATCATTACTCTACCTTCCTTGGATGTAGCAAAAACATTAATTACATTCTGAACCTTAGAATTAACTGCATCTGCAATCTTACGAAGCTGGTCTCCATCACTATTCTCAAAGAATCTTGTAATTAATCGAACATCTCCAACTTCAACTGCAGAATCAATAAGAGAGCTTATAGCATCTGCAATCTCATCCTCTTTGAGTTCCTTAATTTTGTTCTCAAGAGACTTGACATCTGATACCAACTGTACTGTTCTTCTAACAACATCATTCTCATTAGCTCTTACTTTCATACAAATATTTGCCAAAAGAGCTTGCTTTGATTCCAAATAATCAACGACGCCGTTTCCTGTAACAGCTTCTATTCTTCTTACACCAGAAGCAATTCCTGCCTCACTTGTTATCTTAAATGCACCGATGAGTCCTGTATTTGAAAGATGTGTACCTCCGCAAAATTCTACACTATAGTCTCCCATGCTAACAACACGAACTATATTACCATATTTCTCGCCAAAAATAGCCATAGCACCTAGCTCTCTAGCTTCATCTATTGGCATTTCTTTCATACAAATCGGTAGGAATTCATTAATTCTCTCATTTACAATATCCTCAACCTTTTTGATTTCATCAACTGTAACAGGTTGGAAATGGTTAAAGTCGAATCTTAAGCTTGATTCCTCAACATTTGAGCCTGCTTGCATAACATGTTCACCTAGAACATCTCTAAGGGCTTGCTGAAGCAAGTGTGTGCAACTATGTCCTTTGGCAATCTTATGCCTTCTTATAGCATCCACCTTTAGTTCTGCAGTGTCACCAAGTCTATATTTCATAACGACGCCAGTGTCATTCTCATCGATGATGTGTAAGAAAATTCCATTTTCTTTAACAACTTCAACAACCTTGACACTATCATCGTCTTTGTAAATACGACCAGTGTCATAGGTCTGTCCACCACCAGTTGCATAGAAAGTAGTTCTATCAAAAATGACAAATTTTCTCTTTCTATCATAGTCGCCGATAAATTGAATTACTGCATCATTTTCCTGAAGCCTGTCATATCCGGCAAACACTGTTTGAGGTAAATCACTATATTCTGAAGAATCTCTCCAAGCATCATCATCAGTATCTCTTTGATTCTC
>JAAZHB010000210.1 GCA_012510935.1 Clostridiales bacterium | reverse complement strand
CTTCAATGTATCCAAGCATTTCATTCTGTTCTCAAACTTCTGATATGATGGATGAAGCTTCTCATAGTGAGCTTTGTTTGCTGTTTCATGCCTTAGAAGATATCTATCAGTACCTGCATCATACAACTTTCGGTAGGACTCTTCCGACCTCTCCCCAAGAGATAAAGTAACAGCGCATCCAGGGAACTCTTCTTTAATATTTCTAACAATCTGGCACATTATGTCGTCTGCATAAAACGCGTCTTCTCCGCCTTGCAATACAAATGTCCTGTATCCATTCTCGTAGCCTTCACGGCAACACTCAAGAATCTCCTCTGCAGTAAGTCTGTACCTGCTGGCATTATTGTTAGAATGCCTTATGCCGCAATATTTACAATCGTTCTTGCAATAATTCGTAAATTCAACAATTCCTCTGAAGAAAACTTTCTTGCCAAAATTCTCTAACGCAATTCTACGCGCAATTCCCCTAGCATATTCTTTGTCGGAAGCTGTATAGGTCCCGAGCAGAGCTACCCATTCATCTTTTGAAAGGCTCTTATCTTTATTCAATTTATCAATAAGTTCTACGTTTCTAATGTCACTCACCTTCTTCTTTATGTATCAAGCTCTTTGTCTTTACCAAGTCTTTACCAATGTCTGAAATGCTTCTCAATCACGTATATAACATCTCTAAAATTCTCCATCTGCATAAGTCGCTTTTACACTTACCTCATTTAATAGGCTCAGCTTCTCAACAAGTTCTGCGATTGCATACTTTGGAGCATCCAGAGTGATATTGATTATGTTAACCCCGCAATCTCTATATGGCATTCCCATTCTGCCAATCACATATTCACTGTAATCGTGCAAGCTCTCATTAATTCTCTCGGCCATCTCGTAGTCATTTGCTATTATTGTTACTACCGCGATTCGCCTAGAAAAATCTCTTTTGGTTCTTTCCATCTGCGCCAAGCTGTCTTCCTTGATTATCGAGAGAGGCACAACGCTGCTGATATCTTTAATATCCGACTCCACATTCTCAATAATCGCTTTTACGCCAAAAGCCTTTGCGATATTGTCTTCCGTTACTATGTCTTTGGTATTTCCAAAAATCGAGGTGCCGTCGCCGCGTAAAATCAACGATTTGTTCGCTCTTTGAAGTGCATGCGCTGGGTAATGAGTATTGAAAATACATGTTAAACCTTCTTGGACCAAGCCCGATAGCGTCTTTAAAACTAGGAGCTGATTCCTGAAATCCAGATTTGATTCAGGCTCATCTAGTATCAGGATTCTTGGTTCAGCTGCAAGAGCCTTAGCGATAAGAACCATTTGAAGCTCTCCACCTGATAGTTCAAAGCATCTTCTCTCACGAAGCTTAGAGATTTTCAGCTTCTCCATTATCTCCATTACTTTCTGTATATCTTCTTCTTTAGGAACTGACAGGAAGTTCATTCTACTGCTTCTTCCAAGCAGCACCATTTCTTCCACTGTGCATGAGCTGACTACACCCTTAGATTGCGGTACATAAGCAATTTTTTTCCATAATATATTAGGTGGAATCTTTCTAATATCTTCATCGTCAAGCTTTGATTGTCCACTTTTCCATGGTATAAATCCCATGATGCAACGGAGCATTGTGGTTTTGCCTGCACCGTTTGGCCCAAGTATCGCTAGAAAATCGCCTGACTCTACAGAGAGATTAAGATTCTCTACAATATTTCTTCCATTTCTATAAGCGAATGTTCCATTCTCTACCTTTAAGTTCATGTTTAATTTCCTTCTATAACAAAGCCTCTGCTTAAATCATTCTGTCTTAACTAGCTTCATTTACCTTATATCTTACAAATGCCAGCCCTCTGAACGCCTCATCAAGTAGATAAAGAAAGGTGCTCCGATTATCGCTGTTAGTATTGAAATAGGTATCTCCTGTGCTACTGCGCTTCTTGCAATTGTGTCAACTATCACCATAAAAGTTGCGCCTATAGAGATAGAAGCAGGAATTGTTGAGAGGTGATTGCTTCCAAATTTCATTCGGCAAATGTGTGGAATTAATAGCCCCACCCAGCCAACCTGCCCGCACATTGAAATGCACGATGCTGTAATTCCTGCGGCACATACTATAGTAATTCCTCGCAATACCGTTATGTTCACACCAGATGCTTTTATCTCATCATCTGATAAAGGCAGAATATTAAGACGCCAACGCATGAGATACAATACTGCCATACCTAGAATAATAGGCACAGCCCCAAATAACAGGTTCTTGTATCCGGCACCCGAGAGACTTCCCATAAGCCAATATGTTATAGCAGGTAACTGGTCTTCAGTATCTGCTGCAAACTTTACAAGTGAAACTAATGCGGAGAAAAGTGAACCTATCATAATTCCGGCAAGAACTACGGAGTTCACGCCTTTCTTTCGCCCCGAGCCAGCTAACCAAGTAAGCGCAGTGGCAAGAATGCCAAAAGCAAATGCTGATAACTGTATCATTATAAGATTGAATCCTACGAGAATAGCTAATGCCGCTCCAAAACTGGCCCCGCTTGCAACGCCAAGAGTATCCGGTGTAGCCAAAGGATTTGAAAACAAACTTTGAAAAGCGCATCCCGCTACCGAAAGCCCAGCGCCAACTAATAACGCAAGCAGAATCCTTGGAAATCTTGTAGTCCAAAGAACAATGTCCACCTGATGCAGACCAGACGGTTGTCCCGTCAGCATTGCACCTAGCGAAGTGAAAAATTCTCCTGGAGTGATCATATACCGTCCGAATTGCAACGCTATCATTGCGGCAAGCACAGGCATCAAAATAAGAGCGATTTTCCATGCCAGTGGCAAAGTTCCTACTATTCTATTCTTACCATTCATTCTAGTTTTATTCACTATTCTGATACCACATTGGAATAAGTTGTCTTAACACTTACGCCATCAATCTTTCCAAGTTTTCCCGACAACGAATTAATTACATCTTGCGGTGCGTCAATAGCCACGCTAATAATGCTTACAGATTTCTCGCGATACGGTATGCCTAATCTACCAATAATGTATTTTCCATATTCGTGGAGCACATTGTTAAGACGATTTACATCGCCATTACTTTCAACGATTATTCCAATCAAGGCAACTCTTGAACCCATACAAATCCCTCCTTAGGATAAAAAAATAGCTACATCAAAAGATGCAGCTAAACTTTACAGATAAGCCTTGTTTACAAGCTTATCTAGTACAATCAATATAACTGAATCTTTCATCTCAAAATAATTTTTAATGTCAGAATACATAATTTTTAATTTAGTGTGGCGCTCCGTTAGGACTGTCCTTTCGAAGGCCACTTTGAACATAACACAGTTTATACCAAAAATCTATGAATTAACTTTTTTTTGCTTTATTTGATATTTATTCATCAAAGCTCGTGAGCTCTGCGCCTCTGGTTTTGTTATAAAAGGCCCTTCTATATAGGATTATTACCAAAACCGTAGATAAAATGTCCGCAACAGGCTGTGCCCAAACTAGACCCTTAATGCCTAGGAATGCTTCAAGAATAAACAACATCGGAATATATATTAGTCCTTGCCTACTTGAATTAATAACCAAGGCAGAGCCTGATGCTCCCATTGCCTGAATAGCATTAAGAATTACATAGAACAAGCCAAAGAAAAAACTCGTAGTGAGCAATATCTTAGAGAACTGAATTCCATACGAAAGAGCTTCTTTATTCGTCAGGAAAGCTCCTACAATCTGTTTTACAAATACAAGGCAGAGGACTGTCATCACACAGCTCATCAAAAACGATATTATAACAGAAGTTTTTAGACATTTTCTGAAGCGATCCCATAATTTTGCTCCGACGCAATATCCAAGCAATGGTTGAATACCCTGTCCAAAACCTATGCATACCATCCCTGTAATCATTGTTACTTTCATTGCAACGCCTATTCCAGCTACTGCCAAATCTCCATATCCTGCCATTTTTGCATTTACAATGATTGAAGAAATACTCATAAGAAGTGAACCTATTGCAGCAGGAATCCCGATCGAAAGTACACTCGTCATAACTCTATCTTTTATCTGCACATCCTTTATACTTATGCTTAGAATCGAATTACCTCGCAGGAAGTATGCAATGTAATACAAAGCACCTACTACATTTCCTATTACTGTTGCAATCGCAGCACCTTTGATTCCCCATGCAAATGAAAGAATGAAGATTGGGTCAAGTACAATATTTGTTAAATTGCCTATAAGCTGCCCCATCATTGCTTTCGTGGATTGTCCTTCCGCCCTAACTATGTTGCTGAAACAATTTGAAACCAATACAAATGGTCCGCAAAATGAAACGATAGTCAAATAATCTTTTGTCATCTCCCATGTTGCACTACTTGCCCCAATTAGTTTAAGAACCTGATCCATAAAGGCAAGAAAACATGCTGACATAATAATACCAACAACGATACAGGCCCACATGCAAAACGCACATACTTTCTTCGCATATTCTTCTCTTCCTTGTCTCATTTATTTCTTTAGTCTCTTTCTCGCTCATTTTAACCCCCTCTTGCCTAATATCAATAGCACGCTATTAATATATGTTTTGTTATACCCGCTATCGCAATAGCGGGTATCATTTATTTATTCTACAAAGATTTTCTAACTTTAGCTAGAAGTTCAATTAGCATCTTTCGTTCATCAACATTCAAGGATTGTAGAAGATTCTCCTCCGCCTCTTTCATCGGAACCTCTGAATCCATACAAATTTGCCTCCCTTTGCTTGTTATTCCTATTACCTTGATTCTCTTGTCATCTGGCGAAGCAAAGTTCTCAACCATACCCTTCTTTTCAAGCCTAGTTGCTATTCCAGTTGCAGTCGACTGTGCAACATGCAATTCCCGCTCCAAATCCTTCATTGTGAGCTTGCCTGTCTTACTTTCATATAGATTATAAAGCATTCCAAATTGCGCCATTGTCATATCTATAGATCGTAACCGGTTATTTGCACTTCTTTCTAGATCATCATTAATCTGTTTTATTATTTCAGCTGCGACATATTTCATCTAGATTTCCTCCTGCTAGTTAGCAACCGATTTCTCTTTGCAAAATAACAATAGCACACTATCGGTTTAAAATCAATAGCATGCTATTATTATGCGATATATTTTTCCCTAAATATGCTCGGTGCCGTCTCTAATGTGACGGTCTCCATTTACTATCCTAACGCCACATCTAATGTCATCATCAGAGTGAAGCCTACTGCGAAGAAAATTACGCCGGCATTTGAGTGATCACCTTCTGACATTTCCGGTATCAATTCCTCTACAACAACATAAATCATTGCGCCTGCTGCAAAGCTAAACATATATGGCAAAGAAGATACTATCATCGAGAAAGCAAATATTGTAATTAGTCCTGCAAGTGGTTCAACTGCACCGGACATCACGCCAAGAAGAAATGCCTTAAGCTTGCTCTCTCCTTCTGCTTTAAGCGGCATTGATACAATTGCGCCCTCTGGAAAATTCTGAATAGCAAGTCCTAGCGATAGAACAATTGCACCAGTTAATGTAATTCCCTTGCTGCCTGCCATCCAGCCGGCAAATACAACGCCTGCTGCCATACCCTCTGGGATGTTGTGAATTGTAACTGCTGTCACCATCATAGTGGATCTTTTCATTTTGGATACAGGGCCTTCTGCCTTATCAACATTCATATGTAAATGCGGTACAAGATGGTCAAGCGCAAAGAGGAATAGAATTCCTACCCAGAATCCTGTAACTGCAGGGATAAAAGAAAGTGAACCCATATCTTCAGATTGTTCAAGGGATGGAATGAGCAAACTCCATATAGATGCTGCCACCATTACACCTGCTGCAAAACCAGTCAATATACGCTGAATAAGCCTGTTGATTTCCTTCTTCATCAGAAATACGCATGCTGCGCCAAGACTAGTTCCTATAAATGGTATCGCCAAACCTAATGCTATGTTAGACCACATTTCTTTCTTCCCTCACAATTTCCGCTTTTCTATTATCTATTTAAGTGTCCACTCGGGTGATTGTTCCTTGCTTCATTAAGCTGCAACATAAACTAATCTATCTGAGTTTTGGACTAATGTATTATACTACATTTTCGCTACAAAATGAATGGCATTAACAATTGACACCGAATAGTTGCGGTAGTACCATTGTTTTATATTAGGACTTAAGTTTAGACTATAGTCCATTAAATGCTAGGAGGTAGAAGCATGAAATCAAATGAACCAAAACTATTAGAATATATGAAGAATGAAAACATTGATGCTTTCCTTGTATCTGACCCAACGAATGTTCGCTACATAAGCGCATTTTCGGCAAGTGACGGTGCCCAAAAGTTGCTTTTAACTAAGGAAGGTAAGCTTTTTTTCATTACTGATACTAGATACTCTGAAGATGCCGCAATGGAATGCCCAGATTATGAGGTAGTTATCTGGAGAACACCAGGCAATACTGTTGGAAAGAGCGTAAGCAAACTGCTTAAAGAGAATAATTGCAACAATGTGGCAATTGAAGGAGACGAGTTCCTTTACACTGCTTATAAGGACTTCGAGGGCGTTACAGATGCTAAGATTATTGTAACCAACAATGTAATCTCAGATATGAGAATGATTAAGAGTCCTGAGGAAATTCAATACCAAAGAGATGCTTGTGAGATTTCTTGCAGAGCTTTGGAGAAGCTTCTTCCAGAAATTAAGGTTGGCGTTACTGAGAAAGAGCTTGCTGCTAAGCTTTCACTCTACATGGTGCAGCATGGTGCCGACACTATGCCTTATGGTAACATACTCATCTCGGGCGCAAGGTCCTCGCTTCTTCATGGTGTACCTACACAGAAATCCATTGAGTATGGCGACTTCGTATTGATGGATTTTGGCTGCCAGGTAAATGGATACATGTCAGATATGACTCGTACAGTAGTAGTTGGTAGAGCAACAGAAGAACAGAAAGTTGTATATGAGCTAGAGAAAAAAATGCTTGAGGATTGCATGTCAATTACAAAGGCGGGAGTTACAGGCAAAGAGATTTATCTCAAATCGCTTGAGGCTATTAAAGATACACCTTATATGGGCTATCAATACAACAACATCGGGCATGGCATTGGACTATTTGTTCACGAAGGACCTTTCGATTCTGAGCAGGATACAACACCTATCCCAGCTGGCAATGTGAGAACCATTGAGCCAGGACTATATATCCCAGGATGGGGTGGAGTTAGAATTGAAGATCAGCTTCTCGTAACAGAAGATGGATATGAGAACATGGTTGATTTTACAAGAGAATTGATTGAGCTATAAGGCTTAAAATAGCTAATACTTAAAAGGCGATGCAACTAAATGATGTGGACATTCCTTGCTGATTATCCAGTAGGGAGTGTCCACATCATAACCTCAATACCGCTTATTTACTACAAGCGAACATTATAAATCTTACAAACGTATATATAACAAATGCCGTTGCAATAATGGTTTCTATCAGAACAATTGGTGCTAACCAAGATAGCGGTGATCCCAAGTTCATTGTACATGCCATAGTCATCTTCATAGCAATAGCACTTATGACAAACGGGAAAGTAAACGCTGCATAACTTGGATAGAATTTTAATTTTAAACAAGAAACCGCTTTTACAAGCGCAATTACATATAGAACTGCAGCCGCCGCTGCCATTACTAATAGAAATGCAAGGTTCTTTGGCATAACAGACTGCACATATCCTGCCACACAAAGACTAATAGGTGCTGTATAAATACAGAACAATGGTTGTGCAGGTTCTGGCACCTCCTTAAACTTCACATAACGATAAGTTACTAATACTAATAAAATCAATAATGATACAAATCCGAACCAGAAAAATGCCGCTCCAATAGCTTGTTTATTAAATGCTGGTGCGCTAATACTTGCAACTACAATTCCAACATACACAATAAAATAACTTGCAAATACTTTTGTCATCTGTAATTTTAGAATAAATTTCACTGTAAAATATACAATTAAAACAATATGCAGTAAAATCGCAAAATACCAAATAATTATTGCAGATTGTCCAATAAATGCCCTTGCGTAGCCAGCCAAAAGCATCAAAGCCATGGAAAAAGTCCCCGATACACTTGCCATTATTGGGTTCTTCATATCTTCTTTAAATCCTGAAATGTCTGTTAAAACCTTAATTACAAATAAAATTTCTAATAATAGTGAAATAGCCCCACATAAAAGATGAACCCTCTCTGAATAGCTCTGGAGTAAGTTCCCAAGCGCGGCGAATCCAAGCATAACACCTGTAATACGAAGGGGCAATTTTTTAAAAAAACTCATAATCTCATTCCTTTCACTTTTTTATTCTATTCGTAATCCGGTGCAACTTTAATCACTGGGCCTTCCTCTGTATCTGTGTTTGTAAGTGCAAACTCACGAACAATAATCTCAGCTGTTTTATATGCACAAAGTCCAGTAAAATATATGCACTGTTTCTTATGCTCTCCTTGCCCTTTATCAAATTCCTTTGTAAGAATACGACAACAGTTTGTATTCTTTCCATTGGTAGCTTTAAACCAGTCATGGAGTTCTTTGGTGCATTCTAGACATTTAACACTTGTAGGATCTGCTGGCCCTGTTGGTTCAGTACGCCCAAGTAACATTCCAAGTGCCAAAACGCCACCATTTAATGCGCCGCAAGTACAACCAGATTTACCAATCCCTACTGCCATTCCAGAAGCACAGGCTACTACTTCTTTAGGCGCATCAATATCGAATTCCTTAATAATAGTATCTACTAACGCTTCACAACAATAAAAGCCACCTTTAAAACTATCTTCGGCTGCTTTCTGAATTCCTCTCAGGCTGACTTCCTTTTTTCTTACATTCATCTTTAAATCCTCCTAATTTCAAATATAGTATTAATGAATAAGGGTAAAACCCTCTACTTTGGTTTTAACACATAATGTGTTTGCTATTGGTAAATATTGTGCATATTGCGTGTATATATACATTGAACTTTATTAATACAAAATGCCTGTTATTTAAATAATCAATATATTATTTACACCACAGATAGACGGCATGCCAGTCATACCATCAAAAAAAGTCATTATATATTTCTATATAATGACTTTCTTCGTTTTAGATTTATGTAACTCTGATATTTAACGATATCAGAAGATATTGCACAGGATTTATACTTTGCTCAAATCTTCTGGCACCTCAGTCTTTCCCGATTTCTGACTGATTAACGAGATGCATTTACTTCCTATTGTAGCTGCAATAAAAATCCACAAGAGCATTTTAACTGGGAAGCAAAGAAATAATAGCATGGTTACTGCAAACGGTTTCTTCATCGTTGCCCCTAGCAAAGCTGCTGTTACAACAGCTGCGCCAAATGCAGCATGTCCTACGTCACCTTGGAATGCCATCAGTGCAATTCCATATCCCATTGCAACTCCCGCGAATATTAGTGGGAAGAAATGTCCTCCCTTTAGCCCAAATTGAATGCAGAGATTAGTCAGCAAGACCTTCAAAATTCCAATTCCTATCAATGCTATTGGCAAATAGCTCGCATAGTCTTGCATCAAGTCTATCATCTGGTCCTCGCCAGAGAAAATAGAAATTGGAACGACCATTGCCGCAACGCCTATACACAGTCCTGCAATTACTTCCTTTAGAATAATAGGAATTCGCTCCGCTAGATTATGCAAGAATTTATGGCTACCCTCAAATAAAAGTGCCATTAGAATTCCAGATAATATGTACACTATCATTAAGCAGAAATCCTGCCAAGATAAGCTTGTCGACTCAAACGATGGCAGTCCGCCAAGCCCTGCACCGAAAAGTGCCGAAAGCCCCGCATAAGCACCCGTACCAGCCACTATTGCTAATCCATAAGTGATTATCTTGCTAGACTTATCTATCAATGGGACTTCCCCATTCTTCTCTTCTTCAACTTGGAAGATTCCAAACAATGGCGAGCAAAACAATACGCTCAACGATACTGCCATACCGAGTTTAGAATAATCCTTAGTATTCTTTCCCGCAAATTTAAGGTTATCACCTACCCAATAGCATAGACCAACAATTACACCTGTCATTCCAGCTTCTGGTCCAACACTGCTACCAATAAGCAATGGGAAAAGTGCAGCCAGTAACATAATCAGCATATTACTATAATCATAGTGCTTCTCAGTCTTAACTGTAGCCATTACCGACTCAAGTTCTTCTGGATAATCACCAAACTTCTTTCGGAAAAGCCCAATTAATAATGCGCCACCAACACAAATAACTAGTGGATACCAACTCCAATTCAGTCTACTTGGAATCCAGTCCCACAGGAAATCTATACCTACAGCCATCATCTTTAGGAAAATCCAAACGACGGCTCCTGCTACGGCTCCGATTAGCATACAAAATAGCCACAACTTTATTTGATTTGTTATTGTTTGTTTTGTATTACTCACAATTATTCCTTCTCAACACAAAGATTTCAAAACTCTTCTTTTGTGAAAGTATATCATTTCTTCAAAACCAGCGCTACTAGTAACAGACTCCTCAATTATTCCCTCGAGTCCGGATTAACATGCACCATACAATGCTTTACATCAGGGAAATGTCCTTCGATATTATCATGAACCGCCTCTGCAATATCGTGTGCCTCTAGCAAGTTTTTCTCCGCATCTACCGCTATTTCGACCTCAACATATATTTTGGCTCCGAACAATCTTGTCCTAAGTTCATCTATTGCATTAACCTCGTCGTGAATTAGAATAACTTCTCTCATCTCTTCTATAACTTCATCAGAACATGATTTATCAACCATCTTATCCATTGCATCTTTGAAAATATCAAAGGCTGTTTTCTCAATAAAGAGACATATCACAATACTTGCTATTGGGTCTAGGATTGGGAATCCCATTCGCGCTCCTAGTATACCCACAAAAGCGCCTATAGATGACAAAGCATCAGAACGGTGGTGCCACGCATCCGCCATTAGCGCACCCGAGTTAATTTTTCTAGCTGCGGCTCTCGTGTACCAATACATCCATTCCTTTGTGGCGATTGAAATTAATGCAACTATTAAAGCCAATAATCCTGGCACTTGCAAATTAGAATAATTGCCTGCCATTACCTTCTCGATTCCAACGATGCCAATTCCAAAGCCGGTAATTGCAAGAATTACCGCTAGGACAACGGACGCCACACACTCCATTCTTTCGTGGCCGTAAGGATGCTCTTTGTCGGACTTCTTCTCCGCAACTGACACCCCAATTATTACAATGAATGTGCTAAAGACATCGGATGCTGAATGAACGGCATCAGAAATCATGGCACCTGACCTTGCAAAAATTCCAGCTAGCAGTTTTAGTAACGATAGCAGCACATTTACGACAATGCTCACCGTCGACACATGCATAGCGAGTTGTTTGGTGGTTTTTGCCTCACCACCTTGTTTTACTTTCTTTTGTTTCATAATAGTTACCTCCAACGATTTAAGATAACTCCATGACTCACACATAATTTGCTAAAAATTGTTCCTGTTTTAAGTATAAAAAAACACCCGTGGAACATTAGTAAACTACTGTCCCACAGATGTGTAATATCTGTTGCCATAATTGGCCCGACCACATGAACATTATGTTCATCGCCTGCTCAGTTTGTACTGTAGATTTATATGCAGCGCAAAGAGTATTTAACTATTTATTTTTATACCACAATGACCTAATTATGTCAAATTGCATTAGGCATCCTGTAGCATTTCTGTAGAATCCTGCAGCATTTCTGTAGCATTTTTACTACGTTATAGCTGTAACATCCATGCAAGAATCCAATCTGGTATCTGTTATCTGTTATCTTCTTACCCGGCTCTCTCTTAATGCCTCTCTAATATGTTCACCAACTCTGAATTCGTGATGTCCATGCCTAGAAGACCTGAAGCTTCTCATGCTGCCGAACTTATTTCTCTGATTCCAGGTCATTCCATCAGCAATTAATTTAGTGCGATCACGCAACTCTTCCTCGTACGCA
Source organism: Clostridiales bacterium (assembly GCA_012510935.1). The sequence goes on along the minus strand of JAAZHB010000210.1, from coordinate 1,867 downwards.
TTCACTCGCTTCTCAAACCGCTGAGGGCTATTACTGATAGCCTGATAAGCCGCCTCTGCACGCTCCGTAAACTCCTTATCAGTTGCTTCGATTTTCTGCAATAAGGTTGAAAGACTGGCCTCTGTAAGTGCTAAGTCCGCGCCAAATATTCCCATTAGTATTAATGCTAGAATTTCAAATATAAATGGACTCACTACCATCTCAATATGGTTTAATTCTGGCAGCATCCAATGCACGAGAACTACACCGGCAAGACCAAAGGCAATTGAGCATGGAAGGCAGATGCGCCCTTGCAGATTAAACGGCACATTACTGTAGTCCCACCAACGCGCATGAAATCTCTTCTCAAGATAATATGATGTTCCAAACTCGGCAATAGCACTTCCAATTGCACAAATTAAGAAAATCTGCCAAAGCGCCATGTCCTCTGGGTTGAATATATGAATCTGTGTGAACAGAATTATTCCTGCGACAATGCTTGCACCATAAATCGGGCAGATTGGTCCAAACAAAAATCCCCTGTTGGAAAAATGCTTCTCTGTTGAAGAACAATATATTGTCTCCCAGACCCAGCCCAGGAAACTAAAGAATATAAAAAATACGAAATATTGTGAAACTAACATTATTTAAAGACCTCTTTTTTTGAAAAACTTTTACAATTGATTATATCAGCATATAGGATTATTTCAATCTATTACAAAGCTACAAAGCCCAAATAGCAAGAGAACACTCCCACTACAGAAATCATCTTTAGCCATTTAGTATTATTCTTTGTAGCAACAAACAACAGTGGAGTAGCGATTGCGCCGAATACCAGAAGCATAACTGTCTTTGGGTCTGAGAAATCATATACTCCGCCCTTTACATAAATAATGTCCGTTAGAGCCAATATTCCCAAATTAAAAATATTGCTACCGATAATATTACCAACCGCAATATCATATTTTTTCTTTCTAAATAGTGCAATAGAAGATGTAACTTCCGGTAGTGAAGTTGCTATTCCCATGAACAGAGCTCCCGCGATTCCTTTCCCAAGGTTCAAAAGCAAAGTTGAAGAAAAACTCGTGAATAGTTCTGGCAGTGAAGTAACCGCTGATAGCATGACTCCTCCTATGAAAGCGCCAGATAGACATGTCTTCTTGTCAATCCAATCCACATAGTCAGCTGCCTTTATTGATAGAAATGTTACTCCAATAGCTACACATAAATACAAGAGGCAACCACTCTTTCGCTAAGTGATTGCCCCTATTTTGTATTGATTATTAAATTTTTCTTCGCTTCAATGCATAGAATAATACAACTCCTGCACTAGATAAAAAGAGCATCAACATGCCGTAGTCTAGCGAATCTCCAGTATTAGGGCTCCCAACAGAATTACCACTGGTATTAGTCGAGCCGCTTCCAGGACTGGTTCCGCCGCCATCAACATCTGCACTTCCCTCTTCTATAGTTACTGTAACATCCATTACAGAAGCCTTTCTATTTCCAGTTTGATAGTTATATTCGACTGCCTCTGCTGGAATGGAGTCAAATGTTATGGTTCCTGCAACTTTATCATATATTCCACCTGCAGCATTCATGTCAGTTATTTTTGACAAATCTATTTTAGAATCACTTTTCTTAAGATTAACAACATATTTGTCACCAGTCTTTACTGCTTTAAGAGTAGTCTTTTGAAAATCAACATTTGCATTACCACTAGTTATTGATGTATTGTTGCTAAGATCCAAGCTCATTAGTTGGTTATTGTAGCAGTAGAATTCAGTGATTTTCAGATTACCTCTCACATCTAGAGTCTTAATCAGATTGTTGTAGCAATATAGTGCCGTTAGTTCTGTATTCTTGCTTACATCTAAGCTCACTATTT
>JAAZHB010000209.1 GCA_012510935.1 Clostridiales bacterium | reverse complement strand
CTCTGCATCGGTTGGATGCATAACCTTATCTATTCCGTCGATAGCTGCTGCTACGCTAGATGAATCAGGAATCTGAACTGAGTACTCATTTGCACTTGAAAGACTCGCTACTGTTCTCATTGCTCCACTGCCTGTGATTTCTTGCTGTGTAATCTCCCAGCCAGCCATATCCTCAAGTTGCATTTTTACAAGAGCAGACATGTCCTGTGTGCTGAGGTTTGTCTCCAGATTGTCTCCCATCGCATCGAGAAGGTCGCTGTAATTTGCCAGCAAGGTCTTGCTTGATGTCAGCTTGTTAATCATTGCAGTCATTACAGCCTGCTGGTTTTTAACTCTCTGCTCATCGCCTTCCTCTGTAAATGCTTTACGCTCTCTTGCGAAATACAGAGCTTCCATTCCAGTTAAGGTGTTCTCGCCTTTAACATAGCTATAATCAGCAATTGCTGACTCGAAATCCTTAGGTGATTCAACCGTAATTCCACCCATCGCATCAATAACATTTACAACTGCCGAGAAGTTTACAGACAAGTAGTAGTCAAAGTCGTAGCCAAGCCAATCCGTTACTGTATTTAGCGTTTCATCTACACCATACATTCCTGTATGTGTGAGCTTATCCATCTGTCCATTCTTATGAAGAGCCACATACGAGTCTCTTGGAATCGAAGTCATTAGGATTTTTCTTGTAGTAGGGTTAATTGTAACAATCATATTCATATCACTACGCTTATAATCGTCCTCGTTATCCCCCCAAAGATCGTTTCCTGTAATATAAATGTTCGTCGGCTCGTTGGTAATATCTGCTCCCGAATTTGCAATTTTACTTGAGCTTATTCTATTAAGCATGCTGAACGCTGTACCCAAATAATAAGTTCCAGCACCGAAAATCAAGATTGTAACGCAGGCTAAGACAGTACCCATTCTTCTCTTTGTCGGAAGCTTACCCCTATTTCTGAGAAGTAGCAACGATGCGACAATAAGTGCTACTAGCACAATCATAATAATAAGCGCAGCCTTCTTTGGAAGTGCGTCAACAAGCAGCATCATGACCATAAATGCCATCGCAACAAGCAATTCAACAAAGAACAGTGCTTTTAGCTTGTTTGATTTTGGAAGTAGTTTTAACTTCTTCTTAGGAACCTTCTCCTTTATTATTTCATCTTTTGAATCTCTCATATCTCTCTCCGTTTGTTAAAGCAGCAACTTATTAACTATCAATGGGACTGTTTATAGCAACGATATTACAAGCTCAGCTAGCGCCTCTGTGCAACCGCTCTGTTTCTCAACATACTTCTTGCCAAAAGCTCTTACCTCGCTAATATCATAGTTATCTTTTTTTACCGACTCGCATATAACCTTTGGGTCTGCCGACTTGATGCCCGGCATTTCCTTCATGTAATCTATGTAAAAATTCCTATCGACCCCATAACTTTCATAGTCAAAGGTGTAGAAAAATAGTGGTTTTTCTAGAATCGCTGCCTCATATACAATCGCTGAATAATCGCAGATAATGTAATCCGCAGCATACAGCATTTCTTTAGTCGCAAAGGTCTCATCCGTTAATACATTTTCACAGGACTCTTTCATAAGAGGGTGTTTTTTGAGGCAAAAAGCATATTCATCTCCTGCAAATTCTTTGGCAAGAGCTTCTATCTCTACAGAGATATCCTTGTCCTTCCTGAAGGTTGGCGCATATACCACGAGCTT
>JAAZHB010000208.1 GCA_012510935.1 Clostridiales bacterium | reverse complement strand
TTTTTCGTATATAGCGAGCGAGATAGAGAAGCCATAAGGAGATGCCAGGACCTTGGTCTTAGATTCCCTGAGATTACAACATGGATTAGAGCAAAGAAAGAAGACTTCAAGCTTGTTCATGATATCGGCGTTAAGGAGACGGGAATTCTGGTAAGCTGTTCAGATTATCATATTTTCACTAAGCTTGGAATGACAAGGAAGCAGGCTCTTGATCACTACTTGTCAGTAATTTATGATGCTTTTGAAGCCGGAGTAATGCCAAGATGTCACCTTGAGGATATAACAAGAGCTGACTTTTACGGTTTTGTTGTTCCATTTGTAAGTGCAATTCAGGAGATGGCAGAGCAAGCAAATATGAAAGCGAAGTTCAGAGCTTGTGATACTCTCGGTTACGGGATTCCATATCAGGGCGTAAGTCTACCAAGATCTGTCCCTGGAATTATTTATGGTCTTCAGACTTATGCTGGAGTTCCAAGCGAGATGCTGGAATGGCATGGACACAATGATTTCTACAAAGCCGTTACAAATGCTTCAACTGCATGGTTATATGGATGCTCGTCAGTCAGCACAACCCTATTTGGCATTGGAGAAAGAACTGGAAATGTACCGCTTGAGGCAATGGTCTTTGAATATGCGCAGCTAAGAGGAACTCTAGATGGAATGGACACAACAGTCATCACAGATTTAGCAGAATATTATGAGCACAATATTGGTTACAAACTTCCACCACAGACGCCTTTTGTCGGAGAGAACTTTAATGTTACAAGAGCTGGTATTCACGCAGATGGTCTTTTGAAGAACGAAGAGATTTATAATATTTTCGACACTAAGAAATTCTTAAAGAGACCTCCAGCAGTATGTATTAACCAAACTTCAGGTGCGGCTGGTGTTGCTAAATGGATTAACGACAACTATCAGTTCGAAGGGGCAGCTGCTGTAAACAAGAAGTCAGACATCGTTTTGCATATCAAGAATTGGATTGATGAGCAATACGCTAAAGGCAGAGTAATTGCTATCAGTAACGATGAACTTCATAGACAAGTTGACGATTTTATAATTAACGGACCTTGCAAAGGCCATATTTAAAGGAAACAAAGGGAGCAAAAATGGGAAAGACAATTGCGCAGAAAATAATAGAATCACATCTTGTCAGCGGCGAGATGTTGCCAGATACAGAAATTGGAATTAGAATTGACCAGACTCTAACTCAGGATGCTACAGGCACAATGGCATATCTTGAGTTTGAATCAATGGGAATTCCTAGGGTGAAAACTGAACTCTCGGTTGCATATATCGACCACAACACATTGCAGTCGGGATTCGAGAATGCAGATGATCACAAGTTTATTCAGACTGTATGCGCAAAGCATGGCGTATATTATTCAAGACCAGGGAACGGTATCTGCCACCAAGTTCATTATGAAAGATTTGGTAAGCCGGGGAAAACTCTTATCGGCTCAGATTCTCATACTCCGACGGGCGGAGGACTTGGAATGCTTGC
>JAAZHB010000207.1 GCA_012510935.1 Clostridiales bacterium | reverse complement strand
TCTCCATACATATTTGCAAGAGGAAGGTATATATGTTTTGTCACCATTAAATAATTAAATCCTCTTCTATAGATTATTCTAACTGCATCGATAATATAGCTATATCCTTTGAGATTAGGCTTTATTCCATGAAGATACAATATATCTGCAAGATCGTTCACCATTTTCTTCTCATCAACAATATTATAGTCTATCAGTTCCATGCTCTCATGAAGTGACTTCATAGTGCTTGGATCCGCTTCATAATGATTCTCATTTACGAACTCACTTGTTTCTTCTCTTTTAGTTAACATATTTGCCTCCTTTAAATCTATATGGTTATAGAATCTTTCATCTTTTCGTAAGTTGCATCGCCTATACCTTTAACATTCTTAATGTCTTCAATACTGTTGAATCTTGAGCCTTTCCTATAATCAATTATTCTCTCTGCGATTACGTCACCAACTCCAGCTATTGTTTTAAGTTCATCTTTACTCGCGGAGTTAATATTTACTGTTCCATCAGAGTTACTACTGCTGCCTTCGTCTAGGCTGCTCCCTTCAGCCTCATTTTCGTTTTTGGTTGGAATAATTATCTTCTGACCATCCTTTATAAATTCAGCTTGGTTAATTTGATCTATGTCTGCGTCATCAGCTAATCCACCAGCTAGCTTTATAACATCAAATAATCTTGTTTCAGAATCAACCTCGTAAATTCCCGGTGACTTTACGCCCCCGCTTATATCGACATACCATCCTGTTTGAGCCTTACTAGTCTTATCTTCAGCAGCAATCTCCTTTGCATCTGCATTATTAATCTTTACTACTAAAGCACACATTAATACAATCAAAATTAATACAATCTTATAAAAGCTTTTCTTGTTTTCTTTAATCCACCTTGATATATCAGAAAAAACAAATTTCTTGTTAATGTACCTCATTGCCTACCCCCTTAACACATAATGATTAAAGAAATCGGTCGCACACAAGGTTTGTACATCTAATATATTAAAGGACTTAGAAAGTAGCAACTTTTCAAAATTTACGAGAAAGCCCCTTGAACAAACATTTTTATATCTATATTCATCAATTTATGCCCTTTTTTTATTATCTTAGAGAATAAGAAGTACTAAATAATGCAATTTAAGTGCATAAAATGAACAATAAAAAACACCCCTATGATACAAACCGAATCTAAGTTTAATATCACAAGGGATGTCATATTCAATATTATTAATCTTCGTAATATTCAAAGATAAAATCAAGGATTCTTACGCTATCGCCTTCTTTAAGACCTAGGTCTTCCATCATGGTAATACCACCACTATTTACGATATATTTGTAAAGATATCTCATTGAACCCATATCCTCAAAGTTCGTGGAATTAAAGATTTTGGTTAGCTGCTTTCCTTCAAGAACATAGCAACCATCATCATCCTTATATGCACTTACCTTGCGATAATCTGGATCAACATCGTCTGCTTCAAAATCAAACATCTCAATTTCGTCATTTTCTGGAGCAACATAAGTTTCAACAAGATTAAACGCTTCAGTTAAGAGAGGTGTAATACCTTCTCTAGTTGCTGCAGATATCTTGAAAACCTTCTTACCATCTTTTTCAACAAAATCAATAAACTCCTGTACCTTATCTTCATCCATAGCTATATCGATTTTATTTGCTGCTACTATGATTTGCTTATTAAGAAGTGCGGGGTCATATTGCTCTAGCTCAGACATTATCTTCTTGTAGTCATCAATTGGATCTCTTCCCTCTGAACCCGATACATCAACAACATGTATTAGGGCTTTACATCTCTCTATATGTTTTAGGAATCTAAAACCAAGACCTAATCCTACATGTGCACCTTCAATGATACCTGCAATATCTGCCATAACAAAACTTGAGTCATGAACATTTACAACTCCAAGGTTTGGATCAATTGTTGTAAAATGATAGCCTGCAATCTTTGGTTTAGCACTTGATGCAACTGATAGAAGTGTCGATTTGCCAACATTAGGGAAGCCTAGAAGCCCTACATCCGCAAGAAGCTTAAGTTCAAGGATAACTGTTCTATCCTTTGCCTCTCCGCCAGCCTCAGCAAAGTTAGGAGCTCTTCTAACTGAAGATTTAAAATGGACATTTCCTCTTCCACCCTTGCCACCCTTTGCAGCAATTAGTGTATCTCCATTTTCGCAAAGATCCTTCATTAGAAGTCCAGATTCTTTCTCAATTATTAATGTTCCTACTGGCACTTTAATAATTAAATCTTCACCCTTCTTGCCGAATCTATTTCTCTTCATTCCATCATGACCGTGTTCCGCTTCATATTTCTTCTGATACTTAAAATCCATCAAGGTTCTTAAATTATTATCAGCAACGAAAACAATGTTACCGCCAGTGCCTCCATCGCCACCATCGGGACCGCCCTCTGGAACATAAGGATCACGACGAAAAGTTGCTGCTCCATTGCCGCCCTTTCCGGATATTATTCTTATTTCTGCCTTATCTACAAACATTGAATTCTCCTGTAACAAATTAAAAAATAAGCCCCTATTATATAGGGGCTTAAATAAAACGCTATGTTAGATTATGCTTCCTTAGTGTAAACACTAACCTGCTTTCTCTTCTTGTCATATCTTTCGAACTTAACTGTTCCATCGATCTTTGCGAAAAGAGTATCATCTCCACCAATGCCAACATTGTTGCCCGGGTGGAACTTTGTGCCTCTCTGTCTAACAAGAATGCTTCCTGCGCTTACATATTCACCAGCACCTATCTTAAGTCCAAGTCGTTTCGATTCCGAGTCTCTACCGTTTTTGGTACTACCTACTCCCTTTTTACTTGCCATGGTTAAACCTCCTAATACCTAATACTACCTATTATGCCTCGATTGCTGCCAAAATATCTGCCTTTGTTGCTTTGCTTGATACTTCAACACCCATATTCTTAGCAATCTCTAGAAGCTCATCCTTCTTCATTGAAAGATTAGCCTTTACATTTGTATTTTCAACTGCTGGAGCTGCTTCCTTAGCTTTTGTTTCCTTCTTAGCTGGAGCTACTGCATCACCAATTGCTGTAATTCTAACAAGTGTGTATGGCTGTCTGTGACCATTCTTCTTTCTCTGATCCTTCTTTGCCTTGTACTTGTAAATGATAACCTTATCTGCCTTACCTTGCTCAACTACCTCAGCAGTTACTGCAACGCCCTCAACAAAAGGATTACCAACTGTTAGAGTGTCACCTCCAACAACAAGAACCTCATCGAATGTTACAACGTCTCCTACCTGTGCTTCAAGCTTCTCAATTCTTAGTTCATCATTTTGCTGAACTCTGTACTGCTTTCCGCCTGTCTTAATAATTGCATACATATTAATATTTCCTCCCTAACCAGACTCGCCGAGTTTATTGGGTGCTATGCTTAAAACCCTACTCGTGCGGCTAACCACGAAAGTTTAACACAGAGGAGTGCCCTTGTCAAGCAATCTAGTAAAATTGCTGAAAGTTGCTGAAAGTTAAATCGCAATAAAAAAGTCAACAGTAAATTGCAAAGTAAATGCGAAGTAAATCACTA
>JAAZHB010000024.1 GCA_012510935.1 Clostridiales bacterium | reverse complement strand
TTTTTGGTAACTTAAACTACGCATATAATGATTATGGTTTCCCATATTGCTTTATAAATACATCTGTTAACAAAGGAATATCGAAGCCTTCTGATTATTCACAAGAGAAAATCGAAGAGATTCTTGAATCAAAGACAACTAGCGGACTTGATACGGAACTAACGAATACAAATGACAGCACAGAACATCCAAATATCATTGTGTTGCAGATGGAATCATTTACTCCATCAGAATCATACAGCAATGTATCGACAAATGTAGCAGCGACGCCAGTATTCAATGATCTGATGGCAAATTATTCTTCAGGTACATTTGAAGTGCCGGCTTGCGGCGCAGGAACAGCGAATACTGAATTTGAAGTATTAACGGGAATAAGTGCTAGATTCTTTGGTCCGGGAGAATATCCATATAAGGGTAAATTAAGAAATCAAACTTTGGAAAGTCTAGCTTATGTAGCAAACAGCCACGGTTATACATCAAGTGCGCTTCACGACCATAGAGGACTTTTCTATAATAGAAATGAAGTGTATGCAAATCTAGGTTTTAGCAGCTTCACGTCTTTGGAATATATGACTGGAATAAAGAACACTGCAACAAACTGGTGCAGGGATGAGGTTATGATTCCAGATATTACTGGAATAATGCAGGAGACAGAAGGAAGCGACTTCATGCATGTGGTTTCAGTTGAAGGGCACGGGAAATATCCAACGGAGGAAACGCTTACCGACCCAGAGGTTGTTGTAACAGCCGATGATGAGAAAACCAAGTATAAGTATGAATATTATTTCAATCTTTGCAAGTCTATGGATACATTTATCGGAGACTTAATTAGCGATATTGAAGCTAGTGGCGAGCCAACTATTATACTGATTTATGGAGACCATATACCGGCTCTTGATGTCAAGGAGAGCAATTACAAGGGTGGAGATTTATATAAAACCGATTATGTTATTTGGGATAATATTGGGCTAGAGAAGGAAGATAAGGATATTGCATCATATCAGGCAGGAGCAATACTACTAGAGAAAGCTGGCCTTGAGAATGAAGGGGCGATTTTCGATTATCAGCAAACTACATCAACAGATAATCCTAGCTATACATCAGATTTGAAGGCGCTAGCATATGATATGATATATGGAGACAACTATACGTTCGGAGGACTCAACCCATTTAAGAGAATGAATATGACAATGGGGCATAGCAAGATTTCTGTTAAGGATATAGTTAAGATTGGTGACAACTACTATCTAAGAGGAGATAACTTCACTGAGAATAGTAGGGTAACCTTGGACGGCAAATTGCTTGACACAGTATACTTGAGTTCAACGTTGCTTGGATTAAATGAGGAAATTGATCCTGAGAAAGTATCAAAGCTTAAGGTTTCACAGATTGATAAGAAAGATGAGACCATCCTAAGCACAATCAATGGATTGGAAGAGTTATAAGGCTATGGACTTAAAGAAAGCGTTTCAACAATGAAACAGCCATAAAGGGGAAAAAATAGGCTAAGCTATAATGCTAAGCCTATAAGAGTTTCGACTTGATGGAGGTTCATAGGAGACATATAGCAGTCGCCTAGGGCGCGAGGAACGATAAGTTCAATCTCTCCGCCCTTGAGCCTCTTGTCATAATTGATAAATGTCATTAGGTCTCTGACAGAATAGCTAACATCGATTGGGAATTCAAATTCTGTCAATATATCGATAATGGCATTATAAGTTGAGAATGATGTAAGTCCAGACAAGGCACAAGCGCGAGTTTCAATGGCGAGTCCATAAGCCACAGCATGACCATGGCTAATTGTATAATCTTCATATGACTCAATCGCGTGACCGATAAGATGACCAAGGTTTAAGAATTGGCGAGAACCCTTATCTCGCTCATCGGATTCAACGAAATTTTTCTTAATCTCAATTGCCTGGACAATTGTATTAGTAAAATCGTTAGTGTCAATTGCGGTTCTTAGTTCATCGATGATGGAATTTCCTGACAGGATTCCATATTTAATAATTTCTGCATAGCCATCTTGAAGGTCGGTGAAATCTTGGGTGTGAATCACAGACGGGTCTAGGATGACAAGAGAAGGATTATAGAAAGCACCGACTTGATTCTTGAAATTAATAAGATTAATTGCGGTCTTTCCTCCAACGGAGGAGTCAACACAAGCGAGCAAAGAAGTTGGAATCTGAACTAGGCGCAGGCCACGCTTGAAGGTAGCCGCCGCAAAGCCGGAGAGGTCACCAATTACGCCGCCGCCAAGGGCGACAACAACATCTGATCTATCAAGTTCGGCTTCAATAAGCTGGGTTAAAAGATATTCATAGTTTTCAAAACTTTTGGCTGCTTCGCCGGGCTGAAAGATAGAACTGTACACATCGTAACCGGCATTTCTGAAAGATTCAATAACAACAGAAAGATAAAGGGCGCCAACATTTCTGTCAGATATAATAAAGGCCTTACAGCCACCTAATTTATCTCTGGAAATATTGCCCGCTCTGTACAAAATATTATTTTGTATAATAACATCGTAGGATGTTGAACCATTAATTTTTAAACTATTCATAAAACACACCTATCACAAATATTGCTGAACTGATAGTTTATTGTATCATAGACAGCAACTATTCAATATAATTTCATGGAGGAATATATGACAACAGAAGCTAATAAAAAAAGAGCGCAGCTAATTGAGCAATCCATCGCTGAGGCAGAGAGGGCTGAGGAAGAATCAACTTTGCTTGAGGTTGAGG
>JAAZHB010000206.1 GCA_012510935.1 Clostridiales bacterium | reverse complement strand
GTTACAGTAGGCCAAGCCATCTCTTCTGCCTCTTGACCATAAACTAGCTCAAAAGCAGAGATGAGGGCAGTTTCCATTGCTTCAATAAGATCTGATCTATCCTTTGAAAGGGTTGAGTTAGAAGGCAGACAGTCAACAATATTAGTAACGCGACTTCTCACTGAACTAACTCCTTTTGATTGCAACTTAGCTTTGGATGGGCTAAGATACTTGGACATATTATCGAAGAAAACCTGCATCATTATCGTCCCGTGATGATAACTTGCTCCATTACTGGACCAATACGCGTGGCCTGAGAATTTCTTGTCGTTAACGGTTAAATCGTTTCTTCCGTTCTTTATTGCATCAATACCAAGAAGTCGAACAGCCTGAAGGATTACTTCTGTCTGCTTCTCTTTGTCATAAAGATTATCTTTTGCAACAAAGGTGAAATTCAGATTTCCTAAGTCATGATACACAGCCCCTCCGCCAGAAACTCTTCTTACTAGAGGAACCATATCTTCTTTCATTCTCTCAACATTACATTCTGCCCAAGGGTTCTGATTCTTGCCGATTACAACGCAAGGAGAGTTCTGCCAGAGCATAAGGATAACTTCATCATCCTTTGCATTACGAGTTAGGAATTCTTCAACAGCCAAATTAACATGTTGAGTCTTGTTGTCTGTAATAATGTATTTAAGCTTCATTCTTATATACCTATATCCCTATTTTTTTAATAATTCATTTCGTGTAGAAAATGAACTGTCCTAATAACAATAACCAACAAGAAGCCTGAAGCGCAGGGCCTCAGGCTTCCAAAAATCAATATTTAGAATTTCTTATGCGTAAAAGTTACGAACATTAAAATTCATATCTTAGCTGAGGTTCTCTTGCAGCCTTTGTCTCATCAAGTCTAAGAACAGGAGTTGATACAGGGCAAGCCTGAACTGACTCAGGAGCATTCTGGATTTGTTCAAAAATCTTACGGAATGCTTCAATTGCCTCATCAAGTGTCTCTTTAGACTCAGTTTCAGTTGGCTCAATCATTAGAGCTTCATGAACGATGAGTGGGAAATACATCGTAGGTGGATGAATTCCGTAGTCAAGAAGAGCCTTTGCAACATCAAGTGCTGATACATTAGTCTGCTTCTGAATTGACTCAAGGCTGAGTACAAACTCATGCATACAAATTGTATCAAATGCAACAGGATAAATATCCTTTAGCTTGTTCATCATGTAGTTAGCATTTAGAACAGCATTGCTTGAAGCTAGAGGAATACCTTCTGCACCAAGTGAAAGAATGTATGAAAGAGCTTTTACTAGTACTAGGAAGTTTCCGTAGAATCCAGTAACATTTCCTACTGACTTTTCAGCTCTTGTGTACTCATCTGAACCATCCTTACAAACTAGTCCAGGTAGGTATGGTGCAAGCATTGCTTTGCAACCGCAAGGGCCTGAACCTGGGCCACCGCCACCATGTGGAGTGGAGAATGTCTTGTGCAAGTTAAGATGGATTACATCAAATCCAATATCTCCAGGTCTTACAATTCCCATTACAGCGTTCAGGTTAGCGCCATCATAGTAGTTTAGACCGCCTGCTTCATGCACTAATCTAGTAATCTCTAGAATGTTCTCATCGAAAAGACCAACAGTGTTAGGGTTAGTTAGCATAAGACCAGCTGTTTTCTCACTTAGGTGTGCCTTTAAGTCATCAATATCAACCATTCCCTTGTCATTAGACTTAATCTGAACAGCCTTGAAGCCACCCATAACTGCTGATGCTGGGTTAGTTCCATGAGCTGCGTCAGGAATAAGAATCTCTTTTCTTTCGAAGTCGCCTCGTTCTTGGTGGTACTTCTTAATTAGAAGTATACCAGTGAACTCACCATGAGCACCTGCTGCTGGTTGGAAAGTAACATTATCCATACCAGTAATAGCACAAAGGTTTTTCTCAAGTGTGTTAATTACATCTGTGCAACCCTTAACTGTATGAAGAGGTTGTAGGGGATGTACGTTGAAACCAGGTAGTGCTGCCATTCTCTCGTTTACACGAGGGTTATGCTTCATTGTGCAAGAACCAAGTGGATAGAAGCCATCGTTTACACCATGAGATCTCTTTGCAAGAGCAGTGTAGTGACGACCCATTTCATTCTCAGGAATCTCTGGAAGTCTTGCTTTCTTTTCTCTTAGGGCAACTGCAGGCTTAACAATTTCAACATCACAAGCTGGGAATACATTCTGTCCTCTGTTGGAGAAGCTCTGTTCAAAAATCAATTTCATATTAGAACACCTCCTTTACGATAGACACAAGCTCGTCAATGTCTTCTTTAGTATTAAGCTCAGTACAGCACCATAGAATATCGCCATTTTCAAGTTCAAGACCACCAAGAATACCTTTCTCCTCAAGAGTGAGAAGAAGCTTCTTTGCGTCTGGGCAACTTGTAACAAATTCATTATAGAATTCTTCGTTATATGCTAGGTTTAGTCCTGCCTTAGCTAGCTCGCTAGCAAGATAGTGAGCCTTTGATGTGCAAAGTGTTGCAACATTCTCAAGACCAACTGGCCCGATTGTTGCAAGATAGATTCCTGCTCTAAGTGCACATTGAGCTTCGTTTGAACAAACATTTGTAGAAGCTTTCTCTCTTCTAATATGCTGTTCTCTTGCTTGAAGAGTAAGGACAAAACCTCTATCTCCATTAGTATCAACAGTCTCACCAACAAGTCTACCAGGAATCTTACGAAGATTCTTCTGTGTTGTTGCAAGAAGTCCAAGGTAAGGGCCTCCAAATGCAAGACCTAGTCCTAGAGGCTGACCTTCGCCAACACAAATGTCAGCGCCGATTTCACCTGGTGACTTAAGCAAACCTAATGATATAGGATTTGCATACATGATAAGTTGCGCACCCGCAGCATGAACAATTTCAGCAATCTCATCTGCATCTTCAACAATTCCATAAAAGTTTGGATATTGCATTAGGAAGCAAGCAGCTTCAGGGTCGGCAGCAAGGTCCTTCTTAAGAGCCTCAATATCTGTCTTGCCATTTGCTACAGGAACAACCTTAACAACATCTTCACGACCAAAAGAGTAAGTGTTAATTACTGTTAGGATTCTTTCATCAACAGCACCAGATACATAGAATGTCTTGTGTTTACGGTCTTTAGTCATAAAACAAGCCTCGGCAGCCGCTGATGGACCATCGTATAGAGAAGCATTAGCAACTTCCATTCCTGTTAGTTCAGCAACCATTGTCTGGTACTCATATATTGATTGAAGAATACCCTGGCTGATTTCAGCCTGATAAGGTGTATATGCTGTAAGAAATTCTTCCTTATTAGCAATAGCATCAACTGTAGCAGGAACGAAATGGTTATAAGCACCAGCGCCTCTAAAAATTGAACGAAAAACGACATTCTTATTAGCCATATCAGTTACAGTCTTTGTAACTTCAACTTCCGACTTAGCATCAGGTAGGTCAAGCTTACCTTGCACCTTTGCCTCGTCCGGAATATTCTTGAAGAGGTCGCTTAGCTTTTCAAACCCGCATTCGCGGAGCATAGTAAGCTGCTCTTCATCTGTGCCTGGAATATATCCAATCATCTTCTATGCCTCTTCTTCCTCAACAAATGCGTTGTATTCAGCTTCATCTAGTAGAGTATCAGTGTCTGTAACATTTTCAACCTTAATGAACCAAGCCTCCCAAGCATCTTCGTTAATCTTTTCAGGTGCATCAAGAAGCTCTTCGTTTACTTCGCATACTGTTCCTGAAACTGGAGAGAAAATGTCTGATACAGCCTTTACTGACTCTACATCTCCGAAAACCTCTCCTGCAACTACTTCATCGCCAACCTCTGGTAGGTTAACAAATACTAGGTCGCCAAGGCTCTCTTGTGCATAGTCTGTAATACCGATAACAGCAACATCACCTTCGTAATTTAGCCACTCATGATCTTTTGTAAACTTCATTTTAATAGTCCTCCTGAAAAATAATTAGTTATAAATTGTTCGTCAATTTAAGACGATAATGTCTATTTCTCTCTCTTGTAGAAAGGTGTCTTAACCATCTCGCAGTCAACCATTCTACCTCTGACTTCTACCTGACAAGGTGCACCGATTTCACGCTTGTCTGCATCAATAACAGCCATTCCGTATGAACCGCCAAAGAATGGGAAGAATGTTCCGGATGTTGTCTGTCCAATTATCTCGCCATCTCTATATACATCAAGGTGCTCTCTGATTACGCCACGACCTGTAACCTTAAGACCAACTCTTCTCTTCTTAAGAGGCATAGATGCTTCAAGAGCTTCCTTTCCAATAAAGTCAGGTTTATCCATCTTAATGGCAAAACCAAGACCACATACCTTAGGAGAAATCTCATCTGTTAGCTCATGTCCATATAGAGGCATTGCAGCTTCCATTCTAAGAGTATCTCTTGCACCAAGGCCGCAAGGAAGAATATCTAGCTCGCTGCCTGCTTTCATAACAAGGTTCCAAAGTTCGGCAACTCTATCTGCAGGAACATAGATTTCAAAGCCATCTTCACCAGTATATCCTGTTCTAGAGATCATTGCAGGGATGCTCTTAATCTCAGCACCGAAAATGCAAGTATAGTTATCAGCAGGGATGAACTTAGCATCACAAATTGTTGATAGAACCTTCTCTGAATTAGGTCCTTGAAGAGCTAGCTGACCATAGTCGTCAGATACATTTGCAAGCTCTACGCCATCTATCTTGTGATCCTGCATCCAAGAAAAATCCTTCTCGATGTTTGAAGCATTTACTACTACGAAATAGTCGTTCTCAGCCTTCATATATACTATAAGGTCATCGACTGTTCCGCCAGCCTCGTTACACATTGGGCTGTATCTTGCAAAACCAGGCTCAAGATCAGTGAAATCGTTAGTTAGAATATGGTTAAGAAAATCAACAGATTTCTCGCCTTGGACTAAAATCTCACCCATGTGAGAAACATCGAATAGGCCAACGTTTGTACGTACTGCCATATGCTCAGCCTTGATTCCCGCTTCGTACTGTACAGGGAGAAGAAATCCACCAAAAGGAACAATCTTTCCACCGTATTCGATATGTGTTTCGTATAATGGAGTCTTTTTATCCATTCAAAACCTCCTAAATGTTTTACAGTTGCTATATAAATCTATATAATAATATCATAGAAAGAATGTGAATTAAATTAGAAACAAGAAAGATATTTCATTAACAGGTAAGATATGATTTTAGACATAATAATACTAGGAATATTGATAGTTTCAATACTTCTAGGGCGCAAAAACGGATGCCTTAAAACCTTAATAAGACTATGTGCAATCGCAGGAGGAGTCGTTGCCGGAGTCGTTTTTGCAGGGCCTCTGAGTGAGTTCCTAAGCTATACGCCGATAGAGACTTTCATAGTAGAAAGAATAACGAATCTAGTTTCAAGTGAGAGCATCGATTTAGTAGGAATCCTACCAGCCTTTATTGAGAACTCGCTACAGACTGTTGTGCTCGAGACCCAAACACAGCTAGTTTTGATGTTCGTAAGAGTATCAATGACTATACTCTCCTTTCTGATAATTGTAATAGTTGCATGGATAATTGCTTTGTGGCTTTTGAACATGATAAAAAGAAGCAGACGGTCAAAGGGGCTTATTGGGTCAGTGGATTCGTT
>JAAZHB010000205.1 GCA_012510935.1 Clostridiales bacterium | reverse complement strand
GCGCGAGCACCTCGCCTACACCATTTATCGCAAGAAGACTTTCTTCGTCCATGCTCTCAATCCTTGCCCAGCTATTATTACAAGCTCTTCCGATAATGTTTGCAGTTGCGACACCAACGCCATTAATTCCTAGACTGAATAGCAGCCTAGACGGGGTAGTGTGCCTCGCTACATTAATCGATTTAATAAGATTATTATATGAGAGCTCACCAAAGCCCTCCATATCCACAATCTCATCTTTATGTTCATCAAGATCAAAAATATCTGACAGATTCTTCAAGATGCCCTTACCTATAAACTTGAGTAAACTCTGTTCAGACAACCCTTCAATATTGATTGCATCTCTTGAAACAAAATGCGAAAAACTTTTCACATGCTTAGCAATACAATCCGGATTGGTGCATATCAGAGTCCTTGTGCCGGCATCATCTCGAATCTTCGTTGCCCCATGGCATACGGGACACAAGGGTGGGATCTCAAAGCGCCCACTTCGAGTCTTGTTCCCGGCCACTTGCGGAATAATCATGTTAGCCTTATAAACTGTAATAATATCTCCTATTCCTAGCTCAAGGTCCTCTACAATATTGACATTATGAACAGAAGCTCGGCTGACAGTCGTACCCTCAAGCTCTACTGGGTCAAATATTGCAACAGGGTTGAGTAGTCCAGTCCTAGAAGGGCTCCATTCAATCTCTCTTAAAGTTGTCTCCGCCTGTTGGTCTCTCCACTTAAAAGCAATAGAATCTCTTGGGAATTTTGCCGTAGCGCCAAGAGTCTTTGCATAATTATTATCTTCCAAAGTAAGGACCAGCCCATCCGATGGGACATCAAAATCCTTAATTGCCTCTGCATATTTAGAAATTTCAGATTCAATGCTATCTGCTTTAACATGTACATAATCTACAATATCAAAGCCTTTTCCAGCCAACCATTCCATTCTAGCTGACCTCTTGCCCTTGAACAAGCTGTCTTCATCATGCTCATCTATCTCATTAAGAGAGAATGCATAGAAAAAAACATTTCTCTCCGCCGTAATCTTGCTATCAAGTTGTCTTACACTTCCGCTACAAAGGTTACGAGGGTTCTTATATTTGGCATCTGCATCATCAATTGCTGCATTAATCTTCTTAAAGTCAGAATATTTGATTACAGCTTCGCCTCTAACAACTAATCTACTATTATATGAAATATGTGTTGGAATATTCTGGAAAGCATGCGCATTTGGTGTAATATCTTCGCCTACAGTTCCATTTCCTCTTGTAACCGCCTGTTTTATAACGCCCTCGTCGTAAGTGAGTACGATTGTAAGCCCGTCAAGCTTCCAAGAAAGCAGTCCCTCTTGGTCACCGAGCCACGCGGTAAGTTCTCCAACATTCTTTGTTTTGTTCAAAGATAGCATCTTGTTAGGATGTTTTACCTTTGGCAGCTTGGTTGTAGTTCTAGAATCAGTTTCAGCACCTGTATTGGCCTCTTTGTCCATGGTTTCTTCTGGTTGCTCTAGCAAATCATAGCCAACATTTATAGTAGGGCTATTAGGCAACACAACTCCCAACTCCTTCTCAAGGTCCAAAAGTTCATCATAAAGCGCATCAAACTCATAGTTTGTCATCAGTTCTGTTGCGT
>JAAZHB010000204.1 GCA_012510935.1 Clostridiales bacterium | reverse complement strand
TGGATAACTATGTCCAGCCACAACATCGCTAAAATGCCTATTTGTGTAAATGCTCATAACTAATCCTTTCAATTGCTTCTGGCAAAATAACCCATTCTGCTTCTTCCATTACTCTTCGTTGCAAAGTCTCGGGTGTGTCGTCACTCATAACGCGTACAGCTTTCTGCTCGACTATGCGACCCCCATCTGGTATCTCATTTACAAAATGCACTGTTGCTCCAGTAACCTTCACGCCTTTTGCAAGCGCCGCTTCATGAACATGAATTCCATAGAAACCTTCCCCGCAGAATGAAGGTATCAAGCTTGGATGTACATTTAGAATTCTTTCATCATATCTTTTGACAAAGTCCTCGCTTAGAATACTCATATATCCAGCCAATACGATAATCTCAATTCCAGATTCTTCTAAAGCTTGAATAATTGCGGTTTCAACTTCACTAGAACTATCACAAGCTGTAATTGGCACATCGTATTCATTTACTGGATTCTTAGTCTTCGTAATGACTTTTGCAGGAATACCTGCGGACTTAGCTCTGAATATCGCATAAGCCTTAGGATTGCTGCTGATAACAAGTGCTACTTCTCCGCTCTTGATTATTCCT
Organism: Clostridiales bacterium; assembly: GCA_012510935.1. The sequence goes on along the minus strand of JAAZHB010000204.1, from coordinate 991 downwards.
TTGCCTTGCGCATCTAGTATCGCTTGAAGGTTGGTTCCTCCACCTGACACAAGCACCGCAATTCTTGTTTTCCCCTGCATAGCACTCTCCTATCTTGTAGCAATTTTCTTAAAAAACCAATGTTTTATAAATAGCCGAAATGAACCGAACCAAATTTACTTCGGTCCGATTCAATTTCGTTAAATTTTATGATATTTAATTATTTGATGACAACCTTTTCTTCTGACTTTACGACCTTGCCCATTTCATAAGCATCTTCGCCATTAGCCTTAAGAATTTCAATTGTCTTGTCTGCATCCTCTGGTGCTACGATTACGCACATTCCAACACCCATATTAAATGTGTTGAACATATCGTTCTCAGAAATTCCACCAGTTTTTGCAATTAGGTCAAAGATTGGAAGAACCTTAACCTTTGATCTATCAATTACAGCGCCAAGCCCTTCTGGAATACTTCTAGGAATATTCTCATAAAAACCTCCGCCTGTAATGTGGGAAATACCCTTCACCTGAACCTTCTCTGTAAGTGCCAGAACAGGCTTTACATAAATTCTTGTAGGTGTAAGAAGCGCCTCCCCAAGTGACTTACCGCCAAGTTCTGCCAGCGGTGTCTTAATGTCCTGATGTTCAACATCGAAAACCTTACGAACAAGCGAGAATCCGTTTGAGTGAACTCCGCTTGAAGGTAATGCAATGATTACATCTCCATCAGCCATCTTGCTATTATCGATCATCGCATTCTTGTCTACAACACCTGTTGTATATCCAGCTAGGTCATACTCATCTACTGGGTAAAAACCTGGCATCTCAGCAGTCTCACCACCGATTAGCGCGCATCCTGATTGAACACAACCCTCGCAAACGCCCTTCACGATTGACTCAATTCTCTCAGGAACATTCTTTCCACAAGCGATATAGTCTAGGAAAAAAAGTGGCTTTGCGCCAACGCATACAACATCATTAACGCACATTGCAACGCAGTCGATACCAAC
>JAAZHB010000203.1 GCA_012510935.1 Clostridiales bacterium | reverse complement strand
AGAAGATGAAATCAATGCAAAGATTAAGGAAGCTGAACAGTTTGCAGAGGAAGATAAGAAGCGTAAGGACGAAGTTGAGACAAAGAACCAGGCTGAAGGAATCATGTTCGAGACTGAGAAGCAGATGAAGGATCTTGAGGATAAGGCAACTGACGAGGAGAAGGCTGCTGTTAATACTGCAAGAGAGGACCTTCAGAAGGCTATTGATGCAGATGACTATGACGCAATGAAGGAAAAGATGGAAGCGCTTACAAATGCATTCTATCCAATCTCAACTAGAATTTACCAAGAAGCACAGGCACAGGCTGCTGGTGGAGAAGCAGGAGAAGCTGGCACCGGTAACCAGGATGGCCCAAGTGGCGATGCTGTAGATGCAGATTTTGAGGTAGTAGAGGATTAATAACTATGGCAGATAAAAGAGATTTCTATGAGGTACTCGGGATACAGAAGGGTGCGTCAGATGACGAGATAAAGAAGGCCTTCCGTAAGCTTGCCATGAAATACCATCCTGACCGTAATCCGGATGATAAGGAAGCGGAGGAGAGGTTCAAGGAGATTAACGAGGCATATGAAATTCTCTCAGACCCCGAGAAGAAGAGCAGATATGACAGATTCGGTCATGCCGGCGTAGATCCAAGCGCTGGCTTTGGCGGAGGCTCTGGCGGAGGGTTTGGCGGCTTCGGCGGTGGTTTTGAAGATATCTTCGACATGTTCGGTGGCTTTGGAGGCTTTGGCGGTGGTCGCCGAGGTGCTAGCAGGAATGGTCCACAGAAGGGTCAAGATATCCAGAAGACTATGACTATTGATTTTCTTGAAGCATTATTCGGCTGCAAGAAGGAAATCGAGATTACAAAGAAGGTAAAGTGTAAGACTTGTAATGGTGAAGGAACCGCGCCAGGGACTTCGAAGAAGACATGTGAGACTTGTGGCGGAAGCGGACAGGTATCTCAGGTTAGCAATACTCCTTTTGGCAGATTCCAGAATGTTACAACTTGCCCACATTGCCATGGAACAGGCTATACTATCGAGACTCCTTGTCCTGATTGTAAGGGTGCCGGAACTATTAGAAAAACCGTAAAGCTTAAGGTAGAAGTACCGGCTGGTGTTGATAATGACAGCTATATCACTCTGCGTGGACAGGGTGAGCCGGGCATTAATGGCGGTCCAAATGGAGATCTTCACCTCGTATTTAATGTACGACCTCATAAGGTTTATAAGAGAAAGGGCGATAATCTTTATATGGATTTCCCAATTACATTTGATGAGGCGGTTCTAGGTGCGAAGATTAAGGTGCCAGGTGCAAATGGTGATTTCTATAGCTATAGCATCAGCGCTGGTACACAGACAGGCTCAGAGTTTAGACTAAAGGGTAAGGGCGTTGAGAGTCCAAGGACAGGTCGCAAGGGAGATTTATATGTAAGGGTTGTAGTTGAGGTTCCAACCAAGCTGAACTCGAAGCAGAAGAAAGCCATTAAGACTATGGCAGAGTCACTTGGAAAGGACGCATATCCTAAGAGAAGCAATTACGATAAGATAAAGCTTTAAGGATAGATGTAAATCTATTATTAAATAACCTACTTGATTAAAAGGCAAAACCCTCAGTTACCGAGAACGGTAATTGAGGGCTTTGTTCGTAGTTTGGTATTTTGGGCTTCATTCGATTTAGAATTCGATATCAAGCTGCACCGGGCAATGGTCACTTCCTAGAACATCGCCAAGTATTTTAGCGTCAATCATTTTGTCGGATAGTCTGTCAGAGATGATAAAGTAGTCAATTCTCCAACCAACATTTTTATCTCTTGCCTTAAATCTATATGACCACCAAGAATATACTTCTTCTGCATCAGGATAAAGATGTCTGAAAGAATCCGTAAAACCTGCATCAAGTAATTCAGTCATTTTGCCTCTTTCCTCGTCTGAGAATCCGGCATTACCCTTGTTTGATTTAGGGTTCTTCAAGTCGATTTCATTATGTGCAACATTGAGGTCGCCACAATAGATTATCGGCTTAACCTTATCGAGTTCTGAAAGGTAGCCTCTCATAGCATCTTCGAATTCGCAACGATAATCAATCCTTGCAAGTCCATCTTTTGCATTAGGCACATAGCAACATACAAGATAAAAATCTGCATACTCAAGTGTAATTACGCGGCCTTCATCGTCGTGGTCACCATTGATTCCATAAGCAACAGATAGTGGTTCGCCGACAGTAACTTTTCTTGCAAAAATTGCTGTACCAGAGTAGCCTTTACGCTCAGCATAGTTATAGTATTCGTAGTAGTCATCAGGATGAAAGTCTGCCTGGCCTTCTTGCATCTTTGTTTCCTGAAGACAAATAAAGTCTGCGTCGATTTCCTCGAAGAATTCCGGAAAGTTTTTCCCAAGAACTGCTCTAAATCCATTAACATTCCAACTGATAAATTTCAATATTAATCCTCCTAAAAACTGTATGTTTAAAATTAGACTTTCTAGCTAATCTCAAAAGGTACAGCTATCATATCTTTGTATTTTCCAATTCCCTGGACTATGGCATATCCAGTTCCTTCTTTCGTGTTGTGAACATAGGCTGTCTTGTAGCTGAAATTATTCCACAATCTGCGCCAGCCTTTCTTGACCTTTACGCCAGGCTCTTTGGCAAAACCGATGTACTTCACTGCATTATCTTTTACGGACACATTCAAATCCGAGATTGAAGTTCGATCCTCAGAATCTGTTCCTCCAACACTAGCCCAGCCATTTGCTTTGTCGAAGTACCAGAAGTTGTGGTCGACATTTCCTTCTATACCCGGCACTGTCCATGAGTCTGAACATTGCCAGAACTGATAGTTACATGTGAATTGGGCAGATGTATTATATTGCGCGCCCCAGATATTGGTATAATCATCTAGCCACTCGCCGTCAAGGTAGTTTTGCAAGAAATCATAGTTAGCATAGACCATGGATTCGTATCCAGCTTTCTCGACAACATTTGTGAAGGTTGCAGCGATTTGATTAAGATCCCATACGCTGATATCTCCATTGCTAATAGCATTGCTGAGCCTGCCGCCGTCAGCTTTCTCGTAGTCCATTACAAGTGGAAGCTGGACATCGTAATCCTTCGCAAGGTCGATAAGCGCTTCAGCTTCTTCTTGTGCCTCTTTTGCTGTTATTGCCTGTGAGAAATAGTAAAGGCCAACCATTACTCCGGCATCTTCAGCTTTCTTCACATTATCATAGAAATATTCGTCGACATTGAGTGAACCTTTGTCAGTACTTCTATACCCAGCTCTTATGAATGCAAAATCGACTCCGGAATTCTTGACCGCCTTCCAATCTATGTCACCTTGTGCATACGAGACATCAATACCTTCGATTATGAGGTAGTTATCAAACTTCTCTGCGTGTGTGTAGTCGCCAGTTTCAATTCTATCGTGAAAACGAAAAGCATTCGTAATTATTAGATAAGAACCTGCAACAACAAACACAATAACCAGAATGAATTTAAGAGGACTTTTCTTGAAAGTTCTTTTAATCCATTTTCCAAAAGTCAAAAGCTTTGACTTTATCGCTTTCGTTATTTTGTTCGAAGTTTTATTCGAGCGTTTGTGACGCGAAGAACGAGAAGAGCGCGATGAACGCGTTGAACGATTGCCGTCACTCTTTTTCTCACTAGTTTTCACTCTTGTTTTCTCTCTAGTATTCGCCACGGTGCATGTATCCCATCAATTCATTTTCCATTGCAAGTCTATGGTGCTTCGTATAGATGCCAGGATATCCGCCAGTGTGAATGAAGATAACCTTTGAACCCGGCTTTATCTCTCCTGACTTTACACGCCCAAGAATTGCATCAAAAGTTTTACCTGTGTAGCAAGGGTCAATTATTATAGCTTCCTTGCGAGCAATGTAATACAATGCTTCGCGAACCTCTTCGACGCAGTTATTATATGCTCCGTAAATATAGTCTGTTGTTATATCGAAATTTTCTTTTGTTAGATTAAGGTCTAGATTATAGAAGCTTTTAATTTTGCCATAATAGTCTTCGAGAGCGTCCAGAAGGTTCGCCTTTTCATCGCCATCTCCGTCATACGGAAGCACATTTACTCCGGTAAGACCGAGTGGGGAGTTCTCTAATTCGAACGAAAGCTTCATTCCAAGGTATGTCCCCATACTTCCAACTGTTACATATACTTGTGCATCTTCAAGACCCATTTCTTTAGCCTGAACTGTCAATTCTGAGGCGCAGTCATAGTAGCCTAGAATGCCGAGCTCGTTGGAACCTCCCATTGGAACATAATAAACCTTCTCGCCTTCAGATGCATATTTGTCAATTACTGCTTGTCTACCAGTCTCCATGTTTGAAACGAAATAAACAGGGCAGCCAAGTATTCCATCAAGGAGAAGGTTAGCTGACATCTCGCCTGGGTATTCATCTTCTGTAATAATGGCACACTTCATTCCAAACTTAGTTGCCACTGCTGCAGTTAGTCTGCCATGATTGGTTTGAGCACCACCTTCAGTGATTAGCATTGTAGCACCCTGGTCCATTGCATCTTTTAGAAAATACTCGAGCTTTCGAAGCTTGTTTCCGCCAGTCGCAAGAGGGGTCAAATCATCTCTTTTAATGTAAAGTTCAATTCCCAAATCCTTTGAAATGTTCTCAAGCTTTTCAAGAGGAGTAGGAAGGTGTAGAAAATTTATTTTATCGTGTCCTAAGCTCATATATATACCTCCATTTGTGCAATATTGTTTTTTTTAGATACAAAACATCACTTACTCGAATTATAGCATACAATTTTATCTTATATGATTGAATTATAAAATTGCTTGATATATAATTGTCATACAGAAAGACATTATGTTTTTTGCGTTGAAAGGAGAATTATTAAACATGGTTAATGAAAAGTATTATGGACTAGGTACATCACCTTCAATCATCAGAGACCTTTTTGCTTATGGTCTAGAGCAGGCAAAGGTTGTTGGTAAGGAGAACGTTTTCGATTACTCACTAGGTAATCCTTCAGTTCCAGCTCCAGCTAAGGTTGAGGAGACAATTAAGAAGCTTCTTGATGAGGAAGTATCAACACAGCTTCACGGATACTCAATGGCTCCTGGATTTGAGTCAACAAGAGAGTCAATCGCTGCAAATCTTAGAGAGAGATTCAAGACAAATGCACAGGCTAGTGAGCTATTCATGACAGCAGGTTGCGCTCCAGCACTTATTGCAGTTGCTAAGGCTCTTACAACAAGCACTGATGATGAGTTCCTATGCGTTGCACCATTCTTCCCAGAATACACAGTATTCTTTGCATGCGATGGCGCTAAGGTAAACTATGTACCAGCTGATACAGCGACATTCCAGATTAATCTTGCAGAGCTTGAGGCTAGACTAAACAAGAACACAGTTGCTCTAGTTCTTAACTCACCTAATAACCCATCAGGTGTTGTTTATACAAGAGAGACACTTGTAAAGATTGCTGACCTTCTTAATGCTAAGGCTAAGGAGTTTGGTCACCCAATCTACATCATCGCTGATGAGCCATATAGAGAGCTTGCTTATGGTGGAGTTGAAGTTACATTTATTCCTGAGGTTTATGATAACACTATCGTATGCTACTCATGGTCAAAGTCACTTTCACTTCCTGGTGAGAGAATTGGATATGTATATGTTCCAGCAACAGTTGAAGATGGCAAGAAGATCTATGCTGCTGTTGCAGGTGCTGCAAGAGAAATCGGACAGGTTTGCCCTCCAACACTTATTCAGAGAGTTGTTGAGGAGTGCGTAGGCTGTGATCCAGACCTAGCTGCATATGACGAGAACAGAACTCTTCTATATGATACACTTACATCATATGGATATGAGGCTGCTAAGCCAGATGGCGCTTTCTACCTATGGGTTAAGGCACCAAACGGAGATGCAATGGCATACTCAGAGAAGGCTAAGCTAGAGCATAACCTTCTAGTAGTTCCTGGAGATGGATTTGCTTGCCCAGGATTCTTCAGACTATCATATTGCGTATCAAACGATATGATTAAGAAGTCACTTCCTGCATTCAAGGCAATGATCGAGAGCTACAAGTAGTCTGATTTTACGACAGGTTAATAACGATTAACGAAAACCCGCGTCTAGTGACGCGGGTTTTTGTCCTATAAGCCCGATTTTGCGCAATAAAAAAGCGAAGGGAGACACTCCTTCGCTATGCGTATTTAACTTATACGCGGGTGGGGACGGGTGAGATTAGTTTGCCTTTAAAGCGTTTAACTTCTTCTCAAGACGAGAAATTGTTCTTGCTACTGTGTTCTTGTGGTAAGTTCCCTTAGCACAAGCCTGCATTAGCTCCTTCTTTGCAAGAGTGAAAGCCTTCTCAGCCTCAGCTACATTACCTGACTCAAGAGCAGCGAAAAAATTCTTTTCAGCAGTCTTAACGTGACCCTTGATTCTGATGTTACGAGCTGTCTTCTTGTCTAGAACCTTAATTCTCTTCTTAGCGGATTTAATATTTGCCATTTCTTTACCCCACTTTCATTTCTTAAATGTATTAATTCGCTTGTGTATTATATGCCATAACCTTGGCAAAAGCAAGCCTTTCCAAGAATTAAAGCCTAGTTAAACCGTAGTTTAGGCATTTTTGAACAATATATGTGTAACAAACACGAAATATTTACCGCACAACCCCTGCTGCTCTATTTACCAGAACGCTTTTTTCTAATATAATGATATGAAAACATAATTAAATCTCAGATAGGAGCTATGAATGAGTTATCTAAATAATATAAGGAATTTTAGCATTATTGCCCACATCGACCATGGCAAATCGACACTTGCCGATAGGCTGATTGAGAGAACTGGTCTTGTAATGCATCGTGATATGAAGGAACAGTATCTTGATAACATGGATATTGAGAGGGAGAGAGGAATTACCATCAAGCTGCAGACAACTAGGTTAAAGTACACTGCGCAAAATGGTGAGGACTACATCTTGAACCTAATCGATACACCGGGCCATGTCGACTTCAACTATGAAGTTTCGAGATCATTGGCGGCCTGTGATGGAGCCGTTCTTGTTGTAGATGCAACTCAGGGTGTTGAGGCTCAAACTCTTGGCAATGTATATCTTGCACTCGATGAGGACCTTGAGATACTGCCGGTTCTAAATAAAATGGATTTAGACAGCGCAAGACCTGATGAGGCAAGAGACGAGATTGAGGAGATTATAGGATTAGATGCATCAGAGGCGCCTGAGATTTCTGCAAAAACCGGATACGGCATCGACGAGATGCTAGAGAAGCTCGTTGAGGTTATTCCAGCACCAACTGGCGACCCGGATGAGAAGCTTAAGGCTCTTATTTTTGACTCATACTACGATAGCTACAAGGGTGTGGTTATTTATACAAGAATTTTTGATGGTACAGTCAAGGAAGGCGATACTATCAAGATGATGAATACGGGCAAGAGCTATGAGGTTACAGAAGTAGGATATTGTATTCCGGGAATGCTTCCTGCCAAAGAACTTAAGGCTGGCGAAGTAGGATACATTTGTGCAAGTATCAAGCAGGTTGCTGATGCTAGAGTTGGAGATACGATTACTTCAGCGGCACATCCGACAGAGCATGCATTAAAGGGATACAAGAAAGCGCAATCAATGGTTTATTGCGGAATTTTCCCAGCAGATGGAGAGAAATATGAGAATGTAAAGGATGCACTTGAGAAGCTTCAAGTAAATGATGCAGCCTTCAACTTTGAGCCTGAGAATTCAGCTGCACTTGGCTATGGTTTCAGATGTGGATTCCTTGGACTTTTGCATATGGATGTAATTACCGAGAGACTTTCAAGAGAGTTTGACCTCGATGTAATTACTACGCTGCCAAGTGTAATCTATAAGGTTAACTTAAAAGATGGAACACAGGAGATGATTCAGAATCCGAGCAATCTTCCTGACCCAATTATGATAGCGAATATTGAAGAGCCTATCGTTAAGGCAGATATAATGACGCCTAACGAGTATGTTGGAAGCATAATGTCGCTTTGCCAGAATAGGCGAGGCAAGATGATACACATGGAATACCTGACAAAGACAAGGGTTCAGTTGCACTATGAGCTGCCTTTGAACGAGGTTATCTATGACTTCTTTGATGCGCTTAAGTCTAGGACTAGAGGCTATGCATCTTTGGATTATGAATTCCTAAGATACCAGCCTGCAAAGCTTGTGAAGCTAGATATTCTTTTGAACCATGAGCTCATTGATGCGCTCAGCTCAATTGTGCCGGAGGAGTCGGCTCAGCAAAAGGGTAGAGGTATGTGTGAGAAGCTCAAGGGTATTATTCCAATGCACCAATTTGAGGTACCTATTCAGGCAGCAATCGGGCAGAAAATTATCTCAAGACAGACCGTAAAGGCATATCGCAAGGATGTACTTTCAAAGTGCTACGGCGGAGATGTGTCTCGTAAGAAAAAGCTTCTTGAGAAACAAAAGGCTGGTAAGAAGCGTATGCGCCAGTTCGGTAAAGTTACTGTGCCGCAAGAAGCCTTTACAGAGGTTCTCAAGCTTGATGATGAGAAGTAGTAATAGAGGCATTTATATACATATTCCATTTTGCGTGAGAAAATGCAATTATTGTGCGTTTCTTTCTTCGAGTGCAAGCGATGAAGCTATTGAAGCATATGTGGAAACCCTTATTTCTGAGATAGCGATAAGAGCTATTGACGGATTAGATGGCAGCTCTTGTGATACCATATATTTTGGTGGGGGAACGCCATCGCTTCTAACTGAGGAACAGCTTGGACGAATTCTTACGGTAATAACGGATCGTTTTGGTATTCAACCTAATGCTGAGATTACACTTGAAGCAAACCCAGGAACTCTTGGAGAGACCGATGAAGAGGCGTTGGAGAGTTTTTGCGCATATAAGAGACTGGGAATCAATCGCCTTTCTATGGGCGTCCAAAGTATGAACGATGATAGGCTTGGTTTTCTTGGAAGAATACATTCTGTGCAGGATGTGAAAAGAGATTTTGCATTAGCAAGGCAGGCGGGATTTGCCAATATTAGCTTGGATATTATTTCGGCTATTCCGGGGGAAAGTCTCGATGATGTACTGCTAGACATTAAGGAAATTTGTGAGCTTGGACCAGAACATATTTCTTTTTATACGCTTCAAATTGAAGAGGGTACACCGTTCTACAAATGGTGGGAAGAAGGAAAGCTACATGAGATCCCTGACGAACTCGACAGGCAGATGTATCATGAGGGGTGTAAGGTCATCGAGTCGTATGGGTACAAGCAATATGAGATTTCGAATTTTGCAAAGAGGGGTTATGAATCCCTGCACAATAGTAAGTATTGGGATATGTCAGAATATATAGGTTTGGGACTTGGAGCGAGCGGATTTATTCGTGGCGAGAGATATTGCAATCTAACAAATATAGACGAGTACAAAGAGGCTACTGAAGAAGGCAAATTACCTGTTTTAGAAGTAGTAAAAAATACTGATTGGGATAATGTGTCTGAAGCGGTGTTCACAGGGCTGCGGAGAGAAGCAGGCATTAAGTATGGACAGATAAGGCAGATTTGCGAGGAGATGAAGCGTAGTCGTGACGAAGCATCTGATGAGTCGCTTGATGAAGCATGCGATGAAGGACTTAACGAAGCGTGCGACGAAGCGCTTAACGATAAAGAATGGTTCTGGGAGATTTTTGCCGAATCATATGATGAATTTGCAAGCTTTGCAAAAGGTGGTTTTGTTGAGATGGAGAATGATGGAATCAGGCTAACGCGAAAAGGCATAGACATAAGCAATAAAATTTTGGAACTGTTCGTTTAACAAAGATGCGAGGCCCGCGTGATAAAGCGACCGGCCTTGTTCGGGTAATAAATATAGGATTAACGACAAGTGAGAGTTTTGCAGAGGAAAGGAAGGCGATATGCATCAATATATTATGGCGCTGGACCAAGGAACTACAAGTTCTAGAACTATAATCTATGATAAGAGCAGCAAGGTTATTAGCGTTGCGCAGCAAGAGTTTGAGCAGATTTTCCCGCATGAAGGATGGGTTGAACACGACCCGATGCAGATTTGGTCGACTCAGATGGCAACAGCCCAGAAGGCTCTGCTTCAAGCCAATTTGACATACAGGGATATTGCAACAATTGGAATTACGAACCAGCGCGAGACGACAGTCGTGTGGGATAAGCATACGGGCAAGCCAATATATAATGCGATTGTATGGCAGTGCAGAAGAACTGCAAGCTATGCGGACGATTTGAAGGCACAGGAGACTATGATTAGAGAGAAAACCGGACTCCTCGCTGACCCTTATTTTAGTGGAACCAAACTTGCGTGGATTTTGGATAATGTTGAGGGCGCCCGTGAGAAAGCAGAGGCAGGAGACCTTCTCTTTGGCACAATTGAGTGCTGGCTCATATGGAAAATGACCGGCGGCAAAGAGCATGTCTCCGATTATTCGAACGCATGTAGGACTATGCTTTTTAACATTAATACGCTTGAGTGGGATGATGAATTGCTAGCGTTGCTGAACATTCCAAAGTGTATGCTTCCTAGACCAGTTGAATGTTCTGAGTATTACGGCGAGACGATTCCGGAGCTTTTCGGACAACCGATTTCGATTACTGGGGCAGCTGGCGACCAGCAAGCGGCTCTTTTTGGCGAATGTTGCTTTAACGACGGTGAAGTCAAGAGTACATATGGAACAGGAAATTTCCTTTTGTTAAATACTGGGGATAAGCCGGTATTTTCACAGAATGGTCTTCTGACGACTATTGCGTGGGGCCTTAATGGGAAAGTCAGCTATGCTCTTGAAGGCTCGGTTTTCGTATGTGGTGCGGCTATTCAGTGGCTTAGAGATGAGCTTGGCTTTATGAAGAAGTCTTCGCTTTCTGAGAAAATGGCAAAGTCTGTTGATTGTACTGAAGGGGTCTATGTAGTTCCGGCATTTACCGGACTTGGTGCGCCATATTGGGACCCAAATGCAAGAGGCGCCATTTATGGAATCACAAGGGGCACTAACAAGAATCATATTGCTAGAGCAACACTAGAGGCCTTAGCTTACCAGAATCAGGACTTGCTTCATGCTATGGAGGCAGATATAGGTCGCAAAATCGAAGTTCTAAAGGTTGATGGCGGTGCGGCTTTAAACGATTTGCTTATGCAAATGCAAGCGGATATTTCAAATGTGTGTATCAGTAGAGCGTCTTCCATTGAATCCACCTCACTCGGTGCGGCATACCTTGCAGGATTGAAGGTTGGATATTACGAGTCCCTCGAAGATATTATTGAGAATAAAGAGATTGATTGTGTTTTCTCATCGCAGATTGACGAGGACACAAGAGTGGCAAAGCTTGAGGGTTGGCATAAGGCGGTAAATGCCACTATCGCTTACAGTCACTAGGTTTAGGGGCTAAATCCATTTTGAATATGTAATGGATGATATAAAGTAAATTAGACGCATATGATAGAATTTTCAAAAATTTCGAATTTTCTAAAAAAAGTGCTAGACAAATAAAGCGATTTATTGTATCATATCGATTGTGTCACTACACAATCTTGATGCGCCGCATTGGTCAAGAGGTTAAGACGCAGCCCTCTCACGGCTGAATCAGCGGTTCGATTCCGCTATGCGGTACCAAAATAAAAACCGATTTGTCATTAGGCAAATCGGTTTTTTCGTTACCTATTTTTCATAAGAGGCTCAAGCATTAAGCAATGAATTAATGAATTGAAATTAGGAGGGCAGGTTGTAATGGAAAGATTATCAAACGATGGGAAATACCTTGAGGTATTTGAGAACGAGGATGGTGTAAAAGCCTTCTTCTCGACTAAAGCGGGGGCAGATACTGGATGGCCATACAACAACAGGGAAGTTATAAATGAGAATGGTCTTGGCGATGCAATTCATGTAGGACATTTCCAGACGCATAGCGATAACATTATGATTATAGATGCTAAGATGAAGGCTGGAGGAGAAGATATTCGTTTTCGTGAGAGTGACGGAGCTATTACTGATCAGAGCGGAGTTCTGCTAACCTCGATGCATGCTGACTGTATTCCATTGTTTTTCTTTGATCCAGTTAGACGCGCGATAGGCATGGTTCATTCTGGCTGGAAGGGCACTGTAAAGGAAATCGGTAGGAAAACTTCCCTGCTAATGCAAGAGACATATGGCTGCAAGCCAGAGGATATTCTTGTGCACATCGGGCCTGGAATCAGTCTTTGTTGCTTTGAGATAGATGAAGATGTATTTAATATGTTCAAGAACCCAAAGTTCGATAAAAAAGGCGAGAAATATTATGTTGACCTAAAGGCATACAACAGAAGAATGCTTGAGGAAACAGGAATTCTCCCAGAGCACATCACAGTAAGTGAGCATTGTACTTGCTGCGAACCAGAGCTTTTTGCTTCATACCGCTATGATGGAAGCAAACTTCGAATGGGCGGAGGAATATGCTTGGTACTGTAGCAAAACTCATTGTGATATTATGAATACATCAAATTTGCTTGGATGACAGGAGGGGAAAGATGGAATTAGTAAAAGAATTACCTGAAGTGTTTGAAGAATTTGCTGAACAAAGGAAGAATGCTTTCCTAACAGTTAAAGACTTAAAGGATAAGGATGTGCCAATCGTTGGTGTATTCTGCACTTACTTTCCACAAGAACTAGCTATGGCAATTGGCGCGGCAACAGTAAGTCTATGCTCGACATCTGATGAGACAATAGCAGATGCTGAGAAAGAGCTACCCGCAAACCTATGTCCTCTAATTAAATCAAGTTATGGTTTTGCTATAACAGACAAGTGCCCGTTCTTCTACTTCTCAGACCTCGTAGTTGGTGAGACAACTTGCGATGGAAAGAAGAAAATGTATGAATACATGGCAGACTTCAAGGATGTTTACACTATGGACTTGCCTAATAGTCAGAGCCCTGAAGGGTTGAAGCTATGGAAGAGCGAGATTCTTCGCTTTAAAGAAGCTCTTGAGGAAAAATTCGGCGTTACAATCACAGATGAACAAGTTCGTGAAGCAGTGAGAGTTAACAATACAGCTAGAAAATCAATTAAAGGACTGTACGAAGTGATGAGAAATGATCCTGCTCCAATTACTGGACTCGATCTGTTCCATGTTTTATTCGGAAGTACATTTAAGTTCGATCGTTCGCTTATTGCACCAGAGGTTGATGCACTAACTGCTCGAATCAACAAGGAATATTCTGAAGGCAAGATGCTTGAGAAAAAGCCAAGAATCCTTGTAACGGGATGCCCAATGGGTGGAGCTACCGAGAAAGTAATTAAAGCGATTGAAGATAATGGCGCGGTAGTTGTAACTTATGAAAGCTGTAGCGGCGCAAAGTCATTTGATAAGCTGATTGATGAAGAGAATCCAGATGTATACCAGGCAATTGCGGAGAGATATCTCAGCATTGGATGTTCAGTAATGACACCAAATCCTAATCGTCTTGAACTTCTTGGACGATTGATTGATGAATTTAAAGTTGACGGCGTTGTTGAGATGGTTCTTCAAGCTTGTCATACATATAATGTTGAATCTTTGGGGATTCAACGTTTCGTTAATAATGAGAAGAATATTCCATACATTAGTGTAGAGACAGACTTCTCTCAATCTGATGTTGGACAGCTTACAACAAGACTTGCTGCATTTATCGAAATGCTGTAGAGTGTATTGGAAAACAAGTTTAAGAAACGCAATGAACTATGATTGTTCATTGCGTTTCTTCTTTTTATATTCGCGTTGCGACTATGCTTCTATTCCATTTACCTTATCTAGCTCATCAGGATCTGGCAACGATTTCATTGCATCAAGCGTGCGAGTCAGAAGATCACCTAGTTCCCAACCAAGCATGTCAGCTCCACGCTGAATAATCTCACGGTCACAACCTGCTGCAAAATGCTTGTCTTTGAATTTTTTCTTTACAGACTTTGGCTCCATGTCTTGGCAACTATGAGATGGTCTTAGAATAATTGCAGCTCCAATTAATCCTGTAAGCTCATCACATGCAAAAAGGACTTTCTCCATTTCATGAACTGGCTCAACATCAACACATATTCCATAGCCGTGACTGCAAATTGCGTGCACCATTTCTTCTGGCGCATTTATTTCGGCAAGTAGCTCAGGAGCTTTCTTACAATGCTCATCTGGCCAGCCTTCGAAATCCACATCGTGAAGTAGACCAACAATTCCCCAGAAATCTTCCTCGTCTGCGTAGCCAAGTTCTTTCGCATAATATCTCATAACACCTTCAACTGTAATAGCGTGATGCTGATGAAAAGCTTCTTTGTTGTATTTAGTAAGTAGGCCCCAGGCCTCATCTCTTGTAACCATAGCAATTCTCCTTTGTATTAGATTTTGGTTAATAGAATTATAATTGAATACAGAACTCAATGTAAACAATAATTTTGCAGACCAATTAGGAGAGAAATCTAAAACACGAATCTTAAAACACAAAACTCCACTTGACTTTACCCACTGCAACTTTTATAGTTACAGTTACAGAAGAACTGTAATAAAAATAGTAACAGAAAGAGGATATTAATGAAAAGGAAACTATTGCTACTAATGGCGGCAGCAATTCTTGCCGTAGGAGTTATTGGACTTACAGCTTGCGGAAGCGAGAATACTGAGTCTGAATCGAAGGCGTTTGGGGAATTTCAAACGGTGGATTTGAATGGAAATGAAGTAACCAATGAAGTTTTTGCAAATAGCAAACTTACTATGGTGAATGTGTGGGCTACTTATTGTGGATATTGTATCGATGAGATGCCTGCTTTGGGAGAAATATCAAGAGAACATGATAAAACTGAGTTCCAGATTCTTGGGCTTGTAAGTGATGTAGCAACGCCTGGCGAAGCTAGTGCTATGGAGATAGTACAGACCACCGGTGCTGATTATACACACATGCTTACGAACGAACAGCTAAGAAAAGGAATTCTGCAAGATGTACAAGGCGTACCGACAACATTCTTTGTCGATAACAAGGGTAATCGAATCGGCGCAACATATGCAGGCAAAAAGAGCAAAGACGAGTGGAAGAAGATTATCGAGGAGATGATGGAGAATTTAGATGACGAGAAATAAATTGTTTTTCATACGACTTGCTGTATTGTTAATAGCGATAAGCTTCATAGCGATTGGCTTCTTACGGGGAGAGGCAACAGTTGTGCTGGAGAAAGCAAGGAATATATGTCTGGAGTGTATTGGAATTGGTTAAGCGAATTAAGGATAGAATAAGGCTATGGGTGCAAATTTTGTTTGCCGCATTGACGAACGGATATGCCATAGGCTTTATTAAAGGAAAAATATTTACAGGACCAAGTAAGGCTATGTGTCTTCCAGGCTTGAATTGCTATTCTTGTCCAGGCTCGCTTGGCTCGTGCCCGATTGGCTCCTTGCAGGCGGTACTAGGAAGTAAGAATTACAAATTTTCGTTCTATATAATAGGATTTATTATGCTGATTGGCTGGCTGCTTGGGCGTTTTGTCTGCGGCTGGCTATGCCCATTCGGATTGGTTCAGGACCTGCTTTATAAGATTCCTGTTCCTTTTAAACGCAAGAATCTACCGAGACACAAGTGGCTAATCTGGGTGAAATACATAGTATTAGCCTTATTTGTCGTTGCGCTTCCGCTACTTGCCACAGATTTTCTCGGTCAGGGAAGCCCGTGGTTTTGTAAATATATCTGTCCAAGCGGAACTCTATTCGCCGGCATTCCTTTGGTAGTAGCAAATGAATCCTTGCAAGGTGCGATAGGTCTTCTTTTCTCGTGGAAGGTCTTAGTTCTAGCAGCAGTTGTAATCATCTCAATCGTGATATACAGACCTTTTTGCAAATATCTCTGCCCGTTGGGCGCTCTATATGGGTTGTTCAACAAAATCTCAATATATAGACTAGATGTGGACAAGGTAAAATGTACTCGTTGCACGAAATGTCAACAGGTTTGCAAAATGGATGTTCCAGTTTACGATAAACCAAATTCTATGGAATGCATACGATGCGGAGATTGCATAAAGGCTTGTCCGGAGAACGCGATATACAGCAGTTTGAGCAATATGAATCAAGGAGAGAAAGAAAATGACTAGTGAATTTATTATTGGTGTTCATTCCCTTGTATACTTAAATCACATGAAGATAACTATTTCGAGTGAGGAGCTTGCGCAGAATGTGTGCACTAACCCTGCCAGAATTAGGAAAGTTATGGCAAAGCTTAAGAGCCAAGGACTGATTGAAACCAAGGAGGGGATTGGCGGAGGCTATGTTATAGGAAAGCCGGCAGAGGCAGTATCACTTTACGACATAAAGATTGCTTTGGATGAGGTTGCAGTTAGAGCTTCGTGGAAATCTGGAGATCCGAATATGGAGTGCCTGGTAGCATCTGGGATGGCTGGAATTATGGATGGAATCTATGATGAGATAAATGTAGTTTGTGATGACTACTTAAAAGGAATAACAATTGATGATCTAGACAAGAAAATATTTAATTGAATTCCTTTCAATAAATCTGTTTTTCTTGTAGAATGAATAGCATGAAAAAATCTGATAAATATAAAAGGGGGACAAGGAGTGAGTAGAGTAGAGCGTGCGGTTCAATTAAAGTGCAATGGAGCAAATTGTGCGCAGTCTGTTGCGTGTGCTTTTGCTGAGGATTTAAATATAGATGAGAAGGTCATATATAAGATTTCAGAAGGATTTGGCGGCGGATTAGGATGTGCAGAAGGACATTGTGGAGCGCTGTCAGGAGCAGTAATTGTGGCAGGTCTTACCAATAGTGATGGCGATTTTGAAAATCCCGGGAAAACTAAAGCTTCGACAATGAAGATATCAAGGGAGATTACCAAAGACTTTGAAGATAAAGTTGGTGCTATTAAATGCTATGATATCAAGCATGGTAATGAGGGAAAAGAGCTGTGTTCATGCATGGATTGTGTTAGATATGCAACTGAAATAGCAGAAAAAGCATTGGAGCTGAAGTAATGAATAGTCGGTCGGAGTACAAGAAGGGCCTAATTGCCGTTATAAGTGCCATGGTGATATGGGGAGTGCTCCCGGGATATTGGCAAGCATTAAAACCCATTTCGTCATGGGTAATTATTTTGTATAGAATTCTGACAGTATTTATCTACAGCTTAATTGTATGCAGGTTCAAATATAGTTTCAAAAGAATTTTTGAGCCGTTAAAGGATAAATCTGTTAGGCTGAAATATTTTACTGCCGGAATAATTGTAACAGCAAACTGGAGCATATTCATTTATGCAGTGAATTCAAACCAGGTTGTTCAAAGCTCTCTTGGCTACTATATAGAACCAATAATTATATGTATTGTCGGGAACCTTGTGTTCAAAGAGAAATTCAATAAATACAATGTCACCGCAATTCTTATGGCAACAGCTAGCGTTATCTTGATGCTAGTGCATTTCGGAGAACTGCCGGCGTTGGCGCTATTACTTGCCACAACTTTTGCAGTTTATACTGCTATAAAGAAGACGGTTAAACAGCCACCGCTGATTTCTCTACTGTATGAGACACTGATTCTTGTGCCGCCAGCATTGATAACAATCATTTATCTGGAGTGCACAGGACGAGGTGCAATTGCAGTGGGTGAGCCAAGCAAATATTTCCTAATGCTTTTAAGTGGAATTCTTACATTGATTCCGCTTGGGCTATTTGCGTATGCGGCAACGCGATGTTCGATGTTCCACCTGGGACTATGCGAATACCTGAGCCCATCAATTTCGCTTGCAATGGGGTTACTCTTCCTTGGTGAATCGGTAGATATGGTTCAAATTATAGGTTTTATTATTATCTGGGTTGGGCTTGCAGTATTTAGTTATGGCGAGTATAAAGTTTACAAAAATGATATAAAGGAAAGTTCGGATGATGCTGCCGTATAGGGAGTGTCGAAGGATAGAGGTTAAAATGAGAAAGAACAAATCAACGAAATTTATAACTCAAGCGGGAATAATTGCCGCTTTATATGTAGTTCTAACGTATGTCGCAAATTTGATGGGACTTGCTAGTGGCGCGATACAGGTGAGATTATCGGAGGTTCTTACTATTCTTCCAGTTTTTACTTGGGCAGCTGTACCGGGACTTGCAATTGGGTGCTTGATTGCAAACCTTCTGACTGGTTGTGCAATCTGGGATGTCGTTATGGGAAGTATTGCGACTCTCATCGGTGCGGTTGGAACTCGTTATCTTGGTAGAAAGAATAAGTGGCTTGCTCCAATTCCGCCTATTCTCGCAAACGCAATTATTGTACCATTTGTACTTCAGTATGCTTATGGAGTAGAGGATGCATATTGGTTCTTATTTGCAACTGTCGGGCTTGGAGAAGTAATCTCTTGCGGAATTCTAGGAATGATTTTCTTTAATAAGCTAAGCAAAAGAGACATCGACTGGTAGATAAAGTTTCTCAAAGAAAAATGGCGACCACTATGGCCGCCATTTATTTTACAAACATTTATGCGCCTTCGTTAGTGCAGCGCCTTAGATCCTACTTCGCATCCTCATCATCAGAACTAACCTCAACGGTTACATCTTCAACATCTATGACTTTATCTGATCCAACTTGCAAATCATCTGCACTTAAGTCATCTGCATCGATTTTCACTTCACCACTTTCGGTAACTTCATCTGGTGTCTCAACTTCTACCACGATAGGTGTTTTTGCCTTTGCTGCTGGCTCACTATCGTCTGTGAAAACTACTGTTTTGGATTGATGGTCAGCATATGCGCTTGGTCCTGGCTGCTTGAAGCCTCCCGGTCCAATGTACTCATCAGCAGAGAATCCTAGAATGATATAGAAGATTGCTGGTAAGAATATTAGTCCAATTGTAAAACCAGTTCCTTTTCTAAATGCTCTTGCAAGATTAATGGATAGAATGATATTTGCAATAAATCCAATAAAAGGGATCAACTGAAGAATGAATAACCAACCGCTTCCCATCGCAATTTTAAACAGCATGTAAGAGTTATAGAACGGAATAATTGCAGCATATCCAGGTTCTCCCGCTTTCTTGAAAATCTTATATAAAGCAATTACTGTGACAATAGCTACAGCAAAAGTCACAATCATTGTGTAGTTTGAATATGCGCTATCACCTTCCGAACCATACATATTAGAAAACATTCTTAAATAACTAGCTGTAAACATTAATTCTTATCCTCCGCTTCTGTCTCTATTTCTGTCCCTTCTTTATTATCTAACTCATCAGATTTCTCGTCCTCGCCGATGATTGCGTCACCAACCTTCTTTGCACCACCAATAAGTGCAATGCCTCCAATTACTCCTACTGCAAGCATTCTTAATATTGTTCCGCCAAGCCCCGCTCTTTGTGGCGTGCCCATTTCAGGGGCTTTTCCGCTTTTACCTGCCATCTTGCAACCTCCTTGCTGAAATGCTGTATACATTTCTTTTCATATAAATAAAATATCATAAAAAGGGTTGACATTCAATAAAAATGAGGTATTATATTAATAACGATAATCATTATCAATAAGAAATACGATTATCTACGAATGGTATCGGAATCTATTTATTTACTATTCATTCATGCAAATTTGGCACAATATAATTGTGCAATATGGTAGCGGCTTTGCTTCATATTTTAAGCTTGGGCCTTTCTTGAAAAAAAGGAGATAATTATGAGCAAAGTAATTAGGCAGAGTAGGCAAAGGGATGCGATTCTCAATCAGATATCTGATAGAACTGATCATCCAACGGCTGAAATGCTATATTTAGAACTGAAGGGTGATATGCCTAATCTCAGTCTTGCGACTGTATATCGCAACCTATCTCAGCTTGAGTCATGGGGAGATGTACAAAGAGTTAGCAACGAAGGTTCAACTAGGTATGACTTTAATACGACTCCTCATTCGCATTTTATATGCACTAGATGCGGGGCAGTAAGTGATATCGATTGTGATGTTGAGGCGGTTCTTGAGGCAGGGCGTAAAGGCTTCGGTGGAGATGTTGAACGATGCGTTACAACTTTCTACGGAGTTTGCCCGAAGTGTAAGAAGACAAATTAAATTTTTTAGATGCGTTTTTCGCAAAGTAAAAGGAGGAAATAGTTATGGCTAAGTGGGTATGCAGTGTATGTGGATATGTTCATGAGGGAGATCAGGCTCCTGCAGAGTGTCCTGTATGTCATGTAGGTGCAGATAAGTTTAATAAGATGGAAGGCGAGATGACTTGGGCAGCTGAACATGTTCTTGGAGTAGCAAAGGGTGTTGATGAGGATATCATTGAAGGCCTAAGAGCAAACTTCGAGGGTGAGTGCACTGAGGTTGGTATGTATCTTGCTATGGCAAGAGTTGCTCATAGAGAAGGTTATCCAGAAGTTGGTCTTTATTATGAAAAGGCTGCTTGGGAAGAGGCAGAGCATGCTTCAAAGTTCGCTGAGCTTCTTGGCGAAGTAGTTACAGATTCAACAAAGAAGAATCTTGAACTCAGAGTTGATGCTGAGAACGGTGCAACTGCTGGTAAGGTTGAGCTTGCTAAAATGGCTAAGGAGAGAAATCTTGATGCTATCCATGATACAGTTCACGAGATGGCAAGAGATGAAGCAAGACACGGCAAGGCTTTTGCTGGACTTCTTAAGAGATACTTCGGTTAATCTATTAGCATATTATTACAGAGGGGCTGCATTTATGCGGCTCCTTTTGCTATCTTATGATACTGCTTTTATGTTAAAATATAAGACAGTTTAAGAAGAAAAGGATTGTAGATATGCAGAAAATTTTTATTGATTACATACCAATATCTAGTATAGAACTTGATGCAGAACAAAGCAGGCATATTGCTAAGTCTCTTCGTATGAAGATTGGCGATGAGTTAGTTGCGGTTGCACCTGATAGCATGGAATACTGCTGCCAGATTATCGAGATTACAAAGGAAAATGTTAGACTAGAGGTTTGCTATAAGAGACCTAATGCAACAGAACCTACTTGCAAGGTGAGAATATACCAAGGCGTGCCAAAAGGTGACAAGCTTGAGGATATAATTCAGAAGTGTACAGAGGTAGGCGTTACTGGAATTACACCAGTCTTAATGAAAAGAAGTATCAGTAGGCCAGATGCGAAGGGAGCCGCAAAGAAGAACGCAAGATATAGGAAGATTGCGCTTGAAGCTGCACAACAAAGTGGGAGAGGAATTGTTCCGAAAATCGGAGAACAAATTACTTTGAAGCAGGCTATTGCAGCAGATGAATCTAAGCTTAAGATTCTTTTCTATGAAGGTGGCGGTGACAAACTACAAGATATAGTGTCTGCTGACACAGAATCATTGTCATTTTACATTGGGCCTGAAGGTGGCTTCGATGAAACCGAAGTTGAGCTGCTTGTTAATGCAGGAGCAAAGATTGCAACACTTGGCCCTCGCATCCTAAGGACGCAAACCGCCCCAGTGGTGGCGCTTTCTGCGATTATGATGATAACTGACAATATGTAGAAGTATGCAGGTTCGCAAAAAATACAAGATTTACATTGTGAAATTAGAGAATATATATTGACATACGATGGCGGCATAATTACAATATATAGTGGTTGGACCTCCTAGACATAGGGGAACAAAACACAACATATAGTGTTGGTTTTTACAAATATCAATAACAAGTATTACTACAATATAGAATGAAAAGGAAAGTAAGCATGAAGACAATAATCAAAAGGGATGGAAAAGAAGTAGAATTTGACGAATCGAAGGTTTATAATGCGATTTTTCAAGCTAACAAAGCAGTTGGCGATGAGAAAATGGAGAGCTATGACTTCGAATATCTTACCAAGAAGGTTGTAGACAAGCTAGATGGTGAGACTTGCACAGTTGAACAGGTTCAAGATTTAGTTGAGACTATGCTCATCAGATATGATTATGAGAAGACTGCCAAGGCATATATTCTATATCGTGCTGAGCATGCAAAGATTAGAGACGCAGAATCTGATCTTATGAATATCTATAATGAGCTTACATTTTCCTACTCAAAGGATGTTGACATTAAGAGGGAGAATGCGAACATTGATGGTGATACGTCAATGGGAACAATGCTTAAGTATGGTTCAGAGGGTGCAAAGTATTATGTAGATAATTATGTGCTGCCTAAAGATATCGCAAAGGCACATATCAATGGAGATATCCATATTCATGATAAGGACTTCTATATGCTTACTGAGACTTGCTGCCAGATAGACCTTATTAAGCTATTTAAGGACGGCTTTTGCACTGGACATGGATTCCTAAGAGAGCCACAGTCAATAATGAGTTATGCTTCACTAGCATGTATTGCAATTCAGGCTAATCAGAATGAAATGCATGGAGGACAGAGTGTTCCAAACTTTGACTACTCAATGGCTCCTGGAGTTGCTAGAACATATATTAAGGAGTACTTTGCTGCACTTGTAGATATTCTCGCTGTAAAGATGAATATTTCTTTCGAGCAGGCAAAGACAATCTCTGACAGGATCAAAGAGAGTGTTAAAGTTAACCCAACCCTTTCAAATTCAATTACATATGGAGAAGAACTTGGAAAGTGGTATGACAGCGCTGAGGATACATTTGGAATGACAAGAGAACTTCTTGTGTCTTCTAACAAGCAAGCACTTGAGGCGGCATATGCAAATACAGATAAGCTAACTTATCAGGCAATGGAAGCGCTTATCCATAATCTGAATACTATGAACTCAAGAGCAGGCGCACAGGTGCCATTTAGCTCAGTTAACTACGGAACAGATATAACGCCGGAAGGAAGACTTGTTATCAAGAATCTTCTTCTTGCAACGGAGGCAGGCCTTGGCAATGGAGAGACACCAATTTTTCCAGTACAGATTTTCAAAGTTAAGGAAGGCATCAACTACAACGAGGGCGAACCTAATTACGACTTGTTTAAGCTTGCAATCAGAACAAGTGCGAAGAGACTATTTCCTAACTTTAGTTTCCTAGATGCACCATATAATTTGAAGTACTATAAGCAGGGTGACTATAATACTGAAGTTGCCTACATGGGTTGCCGTACAAGAGTAATGGCGAACTCGTTTGATCCAACTAAGGAAGTAGT
>JAAZHB010000202.1 GCA_012510935.1 Clostridiales bacterium | reverse complement strand
ATGGCTCACTGCACAGCGATTCTTAGTGAGAAGGATGAAGCTTCAATGAGAGCAATTGGAATAGATATCACTTCTAATGCAGAATTCTCAGGCAACAATCTTTATTCAAAATAACTCCAGATAGAGGCGGTTCTTATGAATATAATCGATTATTTAGCAATATCGCACAAGACATTTGAAGAGAAACCTTTTGGCGAAGTTGATTCACTGATACTTTGCCAACTGTTTTATGCCAAAATTGAAAAGGTGCTCGAAGATGAGAAAGTTCCTCTCATATCTCCAAGGTGGGAAATTCGCGATTTTTACAGGGAAGAATACTTCCATGAAATGTTTAATGACGATATATCCGACAAAGAGAATAGAGAGCTTTATACAGTTGCTGCAGGTAGTCGCAGATTCAGAAATGTTAAGGTGAAAAACATCATTTCACATCTTAGCGTTGAGGAGGGAAAACAGTTTGCGGCATGTACCTTTGAAATCGAAAAGGGAGTTGACTACGTTTGCTTTAGAGGCACCGACGGAACAATGCTTGGCTGGAAGGAAGACTTTATGATGTCATATCTTGAGGAAGTTCCTGCTCAGCGCGAGGCCGTAGAATATATTGAGAAGTTCTATGGAAATCTATCTATGGGAATGCTTAAGAAACTGTATATTCGAGGGCACTCAAAGGGCGGTAACTTGGCTATGTATGCAGGCATGATGGTGAATCCTTCGATTCAGCAGCGCATAATAGAAGTGTACAGTCATGATGGTCCTGGTTTTCGCGAGACGGTGCTCGAGAAAATGATGGAGAAGCCCGGCTATGAATCTTTAAATGTGAATAAAACGGTTCCTCAAGCGTCGATAGTCGGGATGCTTATGGAAGGAAGAGATGATTACAAGATAGTAGACAGCAAAAGTTTCTCCATTGGACAACATGTTACATTTGAATGGCAGGTCAAGGCAGATGGAACATTTGAATATGCTAATCAACTTACATCAGCAAGTATTTATTTTGAGAGTTCCCTTAAAGAATGGCTCAAAGTTGCCTCGACAGAGCAGCTAGAAATTTTTGTAGACACAGTATTCGGAATCTTAATGAATAATGGAATAAATACCGTACATGAACTCAAAGGAATAAACACTATTCAGCTTGCGGGGATGTATGATGATGTTAAGAAACTAGATCCTGAAATAAAAGAAGTAGTTAATAGCGTTGTAAAAACACTGGCACAATATTTTATTCATGGCAAGATGGTGAAACCCGCAGAGGGAGTTAGAAAACTAAAAGAAGCAAAGGCGTTCTTGCTTGGACATCAATCCACAAGGAAAAAAGAGCAGGAGCCATCTGAAAGCCTGTTCGGGGAATATTTGTCAGAGAAATCTGATAGCGAACTCTGACCCCTTGAAAGACTCATCTATGCGAAATCGAATATTTAGTTCAGGATACTTTTCTTGGAAATAAATCCGGTTTTCGCTAGAATTCCCTATCATATTTGAAAACCATTCAGGGCTAGAATAAAAATTAACTTTAAAGCGATTTCCTGTGGAAGTCGCTTTTGTAGCAGAGAGAATCTTTAGCAATTCTGCTTCTATGTCTTCGCGCATAATTCGTCCTTCAACTAGTTGACGAAAAGCGGGATGATATGTGCCGCCGTTTATTGCACCTCCATCTCCGATTATGTCAGAACTTTTAAGCCCTACTCTCATGATGTAAATATTTGCATCTGTTAGAATTCTGTACATGGCGGAAGTTCTTCGTACAGCTTCTTCTCTGGATAGTGCTTGATATTCTTTTGAAGAATACATGTCATACAGCCTAGTGTCGTTAAGAACAATCGTTGGATACAACCTTGCAAGTGAGGGCTTAAGTGAAGCTGCTTCACGAGCAGAAAACACGCAAGACTCATAGCTATCTTGTGGCAGGCCTATCATTAATTGAATTCCCAAATTAAAACCATAATCTTTTATCAGCTGGGCGGCTTTGTAGACGCATGAAGAATCGTGTCCTCTGTTTGAAGAAAGAAGGACCTCATCGTTAAAGGATTGAACGCCTATTTCGATTGTGGATACACCGTGAGCTTTTAGATTTTGCAAAATTGAATCTGAAATGTAGTCGGGTCTTGTTGAAAGATGAATACCATCGATAAGTCCCCCATCTAAATATTGCTTGGCAACATTAAGATAGTAGTTCTGTTCGTCTAGCTCAAGGCCAGTGAAAGAACCACCATAGAAGGCAATCTCAATAACCGTATTATTTTCACGCCTTTCTTTCGAAAGAGTGGACAACCATGTTTCAATTGTCTGCCTCACTTCAACACTTGTAGGCGCAGAAGTTCTTGCTGTAATAGATCGTTGATTACAGAAGCAACAATCGTTGGGACATCCTAGATGCGGTATAAAAATTGGGATAATTGCATGTTTTTTCAATGTATAAAGGTCCTTTCGTTGTAACATGATGATATTATAACATGATAATGATGATTGGCTTAGTTAAGTTGCAATCGAAAGCGAGTTAATATATAATTTCACAAGTAATTAAAGT
>JAAZHB010000201.1 GCA_012510935.1 Clostridiales bacterium | reverse complement strand
AACGAGGAGAAAGTATCTAAATCGCTCTTCTTAAGATTCTCTAAATTTGCATTGCTTAATATGTATTCAGCGCCATCAACAGAATATGTTACATATCCTGCTACAGTAGACACCCCAGCCTCTGAGCTAGTCGCACTATCTCCTAAATTCGTCTTTATATTCTTATACTTCTCGTTAAACTCTTCATTGCCCTTGCCGTCAATTGTAACGATTTGCTGATTTGCTCTTACCAGTTCTGACTCTTCAGCAAGTCTCTCAACAGTCCCAGCCTTGCTAGAAAGGAAAACCGTTTCTTCACGCAAAACATAGGCGCTTGTTTCAACTGACTTCTCTATAGTTCCATTCTTTGCTACATAAGTTCTTTCCATAGCTCCCATTAAATATGGCACTACGTAAATCAACAAAATGCATATTATAATCGCAACTATATATATAATAAAATACTTAGCCTTTTTCTTTTTCATAATAATATACCTACTATGAATTTTACATCAGAATTGATTCTAATACAATATCTATTTATCTACGAACTCTCTATAACTACATTTAGTGGTTATCTGTATTTTTCGATTATTTTCTTTTCCTGCTTGCTGAAGGTTCTTTCACTCTTTAAAAAATCTTCAAACATATCTGGTCTTCTTTCTTTAGTAAGCTTTAATGCCTCCTCAAAGCGCCATAAATCAATCATCCCATGGTTACCAGAAAGCAGGGTCTCTGGCACCTCCATGCCTTCCCATTCTCTTGGTTTGGAATAGTGTGGATATTCTAGAAGTCCCAAATATACAGACTCTTCCATTGCAGATTCTTCCGAAGCCAGAACTCCATCAATGAATCTAGCGACTGTATCGATAAGAACCATAGCCGGCAATTCTCCGCCTGTAAGGATATAATCGCCAATCGATACCTCCTTAGCACCGAGTTTATCAAGTACTCTTTGGTCGACTCCCTCATAATGACCACAGAGAATAGTAATTTCTTCTTTGTGTGAAATATCCTCTGCCATACTCCCACTTAGCATCTCTCCTCGTGGTGACATATATAGAACATCCCCGCTAAATCTATTCTCCGTATATGCATCCCAAATTGGCTGGCATTGCATCAGCATCCCAGCGCCTCCACCATATGGAGTATCGTCAACACGATTATGCTTGTTCTTCGTGTAATCTCTTATATTAATAATGTTAATTTCCATGATTCCATTGTCCACTGCTCGGCCTATCATGCTTTCTTTGAGTGGTGCGAACATTTCTGGAAAAAGTGTCATAATATTAATTTTCATCAATAAAACCTGGTATCAATTCAACCTCAATAACCCTGCGACTTGTCTCAATCTTCTTAACAAAAGCATCCACATCCGGGATAAAAACTTGCTTTCCGTCAGCACCTTCGACAACCCATAGTGGTTGCGCTCTGTTCTGAAGATAATCTCCGACCTGCCCTATTTTTTGTTCCGAAGCTATATCGTAAACATCAAAGCCAAGGAGGTCCTTCACATAGAATTCTCCCTCTTCAAGCCCTGGCAGGTTGTCCTCTGCAACGGCCACCTCGTAATCTCTCATTGATTCAGCCATTGTTCTATCAGATACACCCGCAAGTCTTATTACTGTCTTGTTTGCTTGGAATCTTACATTCTCAATAACATCTTTCATTGTGTTCTTGCCAAAACTAAGTTCGACCTCGAGCCCATTTCTCAAAGTGTCTGACGACGCAGCGTAAAGGTTGATTCTCATCTCACCTTTAATTCCAACCGCGGTGCCGATTTTGCCAATTTTGATCATGCTATTTTGCATATTTTATCTCCTCTTTAATATTGTTTAAAGAAAAAAGCATGCAGGCAATGCCCACATGCTGTTTGATTGCCCTGCGTATAGGTCTTAGTCCTCTACAATCTCGACTGTGACTCTCATCTTCTGCTTAATTGCAGCTGCCTTAACTACAGTTCTCAATGCCTTCGCAATTCTTCCAGATTTACCGATAACTTTACCGATATCCTCCTTTGCAACAGAAAGCTTAATCACTACATCCTTGCCATTGACTTCTTCAACAACACTAACTTCGTTAGGCTTAGATACCAGTGCTCGAGCAATCGCTTCAACTAGACTAGCCATCTCATAAACCTTCCTTGCTTACTTTATTGCGCCGGACTTCTTAAGAAGAGCTCTTACTGTATCTGTTGGCTGAGCTCCGTTAGCAAGCCACTTCTGCGCTGCTTCATTATCAATTTTGATCTCTGCTGGATCTGTAAGTGGATTGAATGTTCCAATCTCCTCGATGAACTTTCCATCTCTTGGATTTCTTGAATCCGCTACTACTACTCTGTAGAAAGGTCTCTTGTGAGCGCCCATTCTCTTAAGTCTAATCTTTACCATTGGTATTTCCTCCTAAACAATAATTTTAAAAATTGGTAACTATTTAAAGTGCAAACAGTCCAACATTATATTCTGTATATTGAACGTTGCTATATGCTAAGACTACTTAAAGCCTCTAAACATCTTCTTTCCCATGCCGCCAAGACCACCTTGCGTGAATTTCTTCATCATCTTGCGCATCTCATCATATTGCTTGATAAGCTTATTTATTTCAGACACTGGTCTGCCGCTTCCAGCCGCAATTCTCTTACGTCTACTTGCGTTCAGCACTGACGGATCTTTCCTCTCTTGCTTTGTCATGGACTTGATAATTGCTTCCATGTGTGAAAGGTCCTTGTTTGTCTTGTCTATATCTATATCTTTCTTATCTGATGCACTAATTCCAGGCATCATATCAATAATCTTAGATACTCCACCGAGCTTGTTAATTTGCTTGAACTGAGCCAGATAATCGTCCAAATCGAACTTATTCTTTCTCATCTTCTCTTCAAGCTTCTTTGCTTCTTGCTCGTCAAAGGCTGTCTCAGCTTGCTCAATCAAGCTCATTACATCACCCATTCCAAGAATTCTTGATGCAATTCTGTCTGGGTGGAAAGGCTCGAGAGCATCATACTTCTCGCCAGTTCCCATGAACTTAATTGGCTTGCCTGTTACAGACTTTACTGAAAGAGCAGCTCCTCCTCTTGAGTCACCGTCCATCTTTGTCATTACGATTCCATCAACACCAAGCGCATCGTCAAATCCTGATGCAATGTTAACGGCATCTTGTCCAGTCAAAGCATCAACTACAAGAAGAATCTCATGTGGTCTAATAGTCTTCTTAATCTGAACTAGCTCATCCATCAGTGCTTCATCTATCTGAAGTCTTCCGGCGGTATCCACAATAAGTACATTGCAACCTTTGCGCTGTGCTTCTTTGACTGCCGCTTGGGCAATCTCAACTGGATTGTTTGACTCGCGCATTGTAAACACTGGTGTATTTACAGCCTTACCAACAACTTCGAGCTGATCTATAGCAGCCGGTCTATATACATCACATGCGCAAAGCATAGGTTTCTTCCCCTGTTGCTTCATGTAATTTGCGAGCTTACCAGTTGTTGTGGTCTTACCAGTACCTTGCAATCCAACCATCATATAGATGGAAAACCCACTAGGTGAAAAGGTGAGCTTACTTCCTGCGCCACCCATTAGAGTAACGAGCTCTTCGTTTACAATCTTTACAACTTGCTGCCCTGGTGTAAGGCTTGACATAACATCTGAGCCAAGCGACTTCTCCTTGATAGAAGCAACCAGCTGTTTAACAACCTTAAAGTTGACGTCTGCCTCAAGCAACGCCATCTTAACATCCTTCATCGCCGCATCGATATCCTTCTCTGTCAGGACACCCTTACCACGAAGAGTCTTAAATGTATTCTGTAGTTTTTCAGATAAACCTTCAAATGCCATAGTCTAGTCTGCTAACCTCTCTAAAATCTTCTTTATATCTGCAAAACGCTTCATATTATCAGCGCTTAATCCTTCTTCTTCAATCTCATCAAGCTTCTTAAGAGCACTGTTAATCTCCGCCTCATTATTCAAATACTTGGAAATCAGCTTAAGCTTCTCCTCATACTTCTCTAGGCTTCCTTCAGCTTTCTTAAGAGTGTAATGTACGGCCTGCCTTGTCATACCAAGATCATCGGCTATTTCCGATAAACTCAAATTATCTTCATGATATAAGCCCATTACATTTGACTGCTTATCATTCAGAAGGTCTCCGTAAAAATCATATAAAAGACTTGCGTATTCAACTGTGCTAATATCTTCTTTCATACTTAGGTACTATAACATAACTAGAGAGAGCTGTCAAACATTTTCTTTGACAGCTCTCATTTTTCTCTATTAAATTTCAAATTCTTTATAACGATTGTAATCTTCAAGCTTCAGTTCAGCATTAAAGAAAGTACCATCATCTCGATACTCCATAACATTGACTGAGGCTTTCTCGCACAAATATGATGATAAATCTCCCCTAGAATAAGGAATAAGCAAATCTGCAATAACATGGTTCTTATATATTTTGGACTTAATTTGCTCAATCAGTTCGTCTATGTTTCTTCCTTCTTTAGCAGACACATATACTGTATCGCAACCATATCTTGGCAGAAGAGTCTCGTCCTCTTCTCTTATTAAATCACATTTGTTGTATGCGATAATTTTCTCCTTATCGCCCGCACCAATCTCTTTAATAACCTTGTCTGTTACCTCTATCTGAAATTCGTGATTATCGTAAGCCGCATCAACGACATGCACGAGCAAATCCGCATAACATACTTCTTCCAAAGTAGATTTAAACGCGTTTACAAGAGAGTGTGGAAGCTTACTTACAAAACCGACAGTATCAATAAGAATAAATTGGTGGTTAGAGTCAAGCACTACATTTCTTTGCGCAGTGTCGAGAGTCGCGAAAAGCATGTCCTTCTCAAAAACCATTTTCTCATCTTTGTCAGTAATCGACATAAGCCGATTCATGATAGCAGACTTTCCAGAATTTGTATAACCTACCAATGCAACAAGCGGAATTTCGTTCTTCACTCTTCTTGAACGCTGAGTCTCTCTTGTACTCTTTATCTCTTTAAGTTCAGCCCGAATATCGTCAATTCTTCTTCGGATGTGCCTCTTATCAGTCTCAAGTTTCTTCTCTCCAGGGCCTCTAGTCCCAATTCCACCGCCTAATCTAGATAGTGAATTACCAAAACCCGTTAATCTTGGCATTCTATATTGCAGCTGTGCAAGTTCAACTTGCAATTTTCCTTCTTTAGAGCTCGCTCTTGCTGCAAAAATATCTAATATTAGAATCGTTCTATCAATTACTCTTTTGCCAGTTGCATCCTCCAGATTACGAATTTGAACTCCAGTTAGTTCATCATTAAAAATCACTGTGTCAACCTCGAGCTTCGCTGCAAGATCAGCAAGTTCTTCAACCTTTCCCTTGCCAATAAAGGTTGCATTGTTGGGTCTCTCAAGATGTTGCACCATTATGGCTTCAACATCGACATTTGCGGCCTCAGCAAGACCTTCTAATTCTTTCATAGAATATGAGATATCCTCATTTAACTCAAGGCCAACTAGAATTGCACTATATTCGTCCTCATTAAGTACCTGCCCATCCTCGCTAAATCTTAGCATATTGAATCCACCTCATCTCTTTAATAGTAATAGACTATTTATTTCTCTTTAACTTCTCTCATCGCTTTATTTAAAGCATTGCGTTATTATATCTCGTCACCCAAAATCTTCTTGAACTCTTTGTATGTACCAAGATTGAGTTTAGGGTATTGCGTTACATCCTGCCCTGGATATGCGTTCCCTTCAATTAGTAATGGACCATAGTTCTCTGTTATACATACATCCCACGCTATATATCTTACTTCAGGGACA
Source organism: Clostridiales bacterium (assembly GCA_012510935.1). The sequence continues at coordinate 3,427 of JAAZHB010000201.1, read as the reverse complement.
ACGAGGGCCGCTTCTTTAACAAGTTCTACGCAGGCCTCCCATTGAGGGATTTTGAAGCCTTTCAACTTAGTTCCAAGAATCGGTGTGTACTCGTAGGTTTTTCTCCATTTGTCATATCCATCGGTGACAGATTCACCTTTATTAACATCAACTAGAACTGCTAGTCCTCCATGGTTAAAGTTATCTACAAAAGCGCCTTCCTTACCCATACGAATTGCACCAGCAGCAACATGAACGACGCCATCCTTAAGTATAGTAACAAGTCTTACTGTGTTAACAGATGTTGTGCAAAGCTTACTCATCTCCTCGCATTGAACAACAACTTCCTCAGCAAGCACGCATTTATCTGCCAAAAGTCTCTGGTATAAAGCATGTCTATCTTCCCTCGTAGGATAATCCTCCATACGAAGCTTCTCGATTCCCGCTCCACAGCTCTGATCAAGAGGCTTCATAAATATGCTTTCCTTGTCTTCACAGAACTTATCAAAAGCATCAAAATTATCTCCATCAATCAAGAGCCAGTCTCTCTTAATAAACTTATCATAATGCTTATTAAAGACCGCCTTATCGTCAAGATAGAACCTTTTGTCAGCCTGGTTCAGCTTTCTAACCATCATATTATTCTTACTTACCGAAAGAATTTCTGCACGCTGAGCATCATTCATATTGTACATTTCAAAAGTTTCATAATCTACATAGCCAGTGCCATGCTTCTTATAACAATCTACAATATCCATCATTACTGAGGCTGTGCTCTTGCCCGTAATATTTGCAACATGCTTTGCAGATTGAAGCGCACGCCCATAATTCATGCCTTTAAGTCTTCTAAAAAGATATACTACATTCATTTTTATCTCCTTTTTCAGAGCATTTTTCGTTCTGCAAGTCGTCTCCAACTTGCCACCAAAATAAAACTCAAAGTCCTAAAACAATCTTAACCCAAATTCTTTCTTAACTCATCTCTTCTATACTCATATGCTTCAACAGCTTCCTTCTCGAAAGCTAGACTATCATCAACTCCAATTTTTCTCAGAAGATATTTTGCAAAAAGTGGATTCATAATCAAATATGGTCCAAGTGAGTATGTTGCGAAAAAATTATTCTTATAAAGTCCTTCAGCTTTCGTCTCAGGATTCATTCCAATGCCAATCTCAATGTCGATGAACTTATTTTGCTCAAAGTCCCCATAGGAGAAAGAGAACTGGCTCCTGTGCCCTAGCATCAGAATGGATTCTCCATTATCGTCAGTAAAGGTTCCAACATATTGACTGTTATGTCTTTCCCCGTTCAAATCACGAACTGCATTGAAGTCGAAAATTCCAAGTCCATCAATAATTCTGTCCTCATCTTTGATGCTTTTCCCAAAGATTTCGCATGCATTTCCAGTAACTAGGAAAACGACGCCTTTATCAATTAATTCTACAATCCTATTCTTGTAAGGTCTGAGAATTTCAATAATCTGTTCCTGTTTTCTCTCGGATGCACAACCAAGATAAATCATATCAACATCTTCCGAAACAAAGGCCGGCTTGTCAGTATGTCTAGTCTCGATTACCTCAAGTTCTTTACATGACTTCTGTAAATATGTAACATTGTAGCTCTCTGCATATATGTTACAAAGCTCTGGAAATAGTAATTCTAACTTTTTCATTATTTTGAAGCCTCCTTGTCAAGATTCTTGAATACATCTTCGGACTCCAGTTTACTCTCGTCCCCATTAAGTCTCATAGCTCTTTCGACAATCGCATCTCGCCAGCTAGCGCCTTTAACGACATAATCTATTTCAAATAAAACATAGACCTTCTCAATTCCCTCTGTATCGATAAACTCCGGTACAAGAGAATCGTCTTCAACACATACGATTTTCTCCTCAGGAATACCGGCGAGAAGGAGTCTCAGCTTGTGGTTCAAGAACATATGCCCTGCGCACACGATTTTCTTGATATTAGGAGACTTCAAGAACTCATAGTCAGTCTCGTAAATCCAAGTAATCGTCTCAGTTGGATGGTTTTTATCCTGAACCTCGTCCATGCAAAAAACAACTTCCTTTATAGAAGGTTCTTTCGCCATATGTTCAAATACGGTTGATGCAGCGCTGACATTCTGGCTCTTAGTTCCATAAGCATGGTACTCGATGCCATTATACTCAATAAAGTTCTCGCGAATCTTCGTTACCTTCTGTGTGCTGAGAAAATCAGCAATTTTCTGTGAAGCAATCCCCGCCTCTCTTAGTACAGCAATTGCAGACATTACATTGAACGCATTATATACTGTCTCGGAAATAAGCGGATAACTTGTTTTAACCCCATTCTCGCACACAACAGCCTCTCTACCATCAAGGTTAACGCTCTCAGCATAGTATTTTGCTTCAGGTGGTGCAAAACCGCACTCAGGGCAGTAAAAATCTCCGATATGTCTGTAGTGTCTATAGTGATACTTTATGTCAGCCCCGCAATTTGGGCATACCCAAATATCTTTAACTCTATTTTCAAAAGGCTCTGTATGCGCATCAGCCATTCCAAAGAAAACTCTCTTAGTGCCAGTTCCTTCTGCTAGTTTAGAGCTTATTGGATCATTTGCATTTAGAATAGCTGTGGTCTTACTTCCAAGTTTATTGAAAGCCTTATTCACACAGTCGAAAATATATTCTGGATGGCCGTTCCTACGAAGTGAGTCCTTGCAAATATTTGTAACTAAAATATAATCCGGCTCAACCATGCCCATGGTATAGCCTAGGGTTTTCTCATCAGCTTCAAGAACAGACGCATCAATTACGCATTTGTTGAAAGCATTTACTCCACGCATAAGGTTAAGGCAATATCCCGCGTGCAAATTAGCACCCCAGTCGTTAAAGCTAACCTTGTAGCCTTCTTCCAAAAGCATATTATTGATAAGAGCAGAAGTGGTGGTCTTGCCGTTGGTACCTGTAACTGTTATAACAAGCTTAGGTTTAGCAATTCTCTTAAGAAAATCTGAACAGATCTTGAAAGCAAGGAGTCCCGGCCAGTCGTTTCTCTTCTGTCCTTTAATTTTAAAATACCAATCGCATAATTTTGCTGCCCATAGCGCAAAATAAAATCTTATCATTGTATTACCTCATCTCGTTTAGTATCTACGAAAAATCAATTTCTTTGAATATATATTATAACATAATATACACAATAATAAGAAACTGAAGGCAAGTAAATGCCATAAAAATGACAGAAATTACATAAATCAAAAAAAGAACCTATTAATGATATGTGTCCATGATTCATGGTACATATCAAAAGAAAGGCTCTCATAAAATATTCAAAAAACAAAAAAACCGGCGACGACCTACTTTCCCAGGAGGCTGCCCTCCAAGTATCATCAGCGCTAAAGAGCTTAACTTCTGTGTTCGGGATGGGAACAGGTGTGACCTCTTTGCTATAATCACCGGATTTTT
>JAAZHB010000200.1 GCA_012510935.1 Clostridiales bacterium | reverse complement strand
CAGTATTTTGCAGCATTAACAAATATGCGTTCAGTTGGAGTAATGGGTGATTTCCGTACTTACGACTACGCAATCGCACTCCGTGCAGTAGAAACTAGCGACTTCATGACAGCTACAGCTTCAAAGCTTCCCTGGGAGGTTCTTGAAGTAGTGACAACTCGTATCGTAAACGAGGTTGATCATGTAAATAGAGTACTCTTTGATTGTACGGGTAAACCACCCGGAACGATTGAGTTCGAATAGGGCTGCCAATCGCTGTAAGCATTGGAATTGCAAGGGTATAGCGACTTGGAAATGTGTCTTGACCTAACTTTGACCTACTAAAACTTAATACAAATAATAATATAGAAGTGCTTATTGGATATGCCCCCTGTCAAGTAGACAGGGGGCATATTATATATAACATCTTTTCTCTTCGCCTATACAACTATCAAGAACCTAGTGTAAGTTTATTTTATATATAGATTTTTGTGACAACATTCTAACTTGTATTCTACACCTATATATCTAAATATATTGAAGGAGAATGATTCAGATGTTAAATGTAAATTGATAAAGTATAGGCTCAATAGAGTTAATAGAAGGGATGAATGTTTTGACTGATAACTTGAACTTTGAAAAGGGCACAAAGGAAGGAAATGACGAGTAGATTTTAAATAAGCATGGAAGCTTTTATATGAGAAGCGGATGGGGAACCAATTTCATAGGAATCTTTGAGAAATATTGCTCTGTTACGCTATCTCTTCTACTAGGTAAAATGTCGATAGGTTCACCTGAAATGAAGTCATAGATTACAAGAGCATAGCTGCAACCTGGCATGTTAAGATACACTTCATCTATTGAAATTGCGTTGCTAAGAGGTAATCTTTTCATATCATTTTGATAAGATATTAATAGCGTGTGTATCTGAAACATTAAATTGTTTAGCAATATCTGATGCAGATAATTGGATATTCCTAAAAGCATTTACAATCATTAAATCTGTAAGGTTCGTCGTCCTTCTGCCTGGTGATAAAAAAGTAAACTCATCAGAAGTGATTTGTCTACACGATTCATTAGTGCAAATCCATCGTCGCTGTTTTACCTCTAGCAATAACTGATAACCGTCTTGAAGTACTTGATGTTTGACTGATCTAGTTCGAACCCCTTTAGAATGCATTCTAGATTGACATACAGGGCAGAAAACAGGATGTGGAACCTTAGAGATTTCAAATATTTTAGTGTTGTTACTAACCTCCTTAAGTGTGATAATTACATCTTCATCTTGGATATTGAGAAGATTCGTGATAGTATCTGTCATAGTTAATGTCCTTTCTCCAAGATTGAGCAATTCAATTTTAGTTGAAGGGAGAGAAAGAGACAATCATGAGAAACTTATCTCAGATTGACTCTTTCTTTATGTTTAGCCCACCAACGCAGCCCACCAACTCGGCCCACCATTTTTTCATCCCACCAACTCAGCCCACCACGAAGAAATCCCACCACGAATTTTGGATACCCTTTTTATAATAAATCTTAGAGGGCCTGTAACTTTAATGGGGGTTAGGTTAAAATGAACCTGTTCCATTAACGGGGGTAAACAAAAAAATGTAAGAGCCGTTTTGTATAAAACGGCTCTTTATTTACACCAAAAACAGCTCCTTTAGTTATAACTTTATAGACGAATTTTTATTTAATGAGTAAAGAACTCTCGCTCTAAATCGGTCAAAATTTGCATAACCATTTCCATTCTGTTTAATAATTTTAATCCTACTATTTACAGATTCTACAGGGCCATTTGAAATTCTCCTTCCTTGAAAACGATCGAAGCTATCTATTATTTCTCTATTCCAATGCTTTAATGTTATCGCAACTTTCGTTAATTTTGGAATGTATGCTATAAGAAGTTGGTCAATAATCCCTTGAACATTTTTACAAGCATTTTCAGAAGTGGCAAATTTATTCCAATAAGCATATTCTTCTTTTATTGAATAAGCGATGCTTAAATCATTGCTCAAGCTTAATAACTTGTTTATTATTAAGTCAGGGTGAACATAGCGACCATCAAAGCAATAGAAGTATCGTTTTAGTAATATGTATTTTGAACGATCTATCTTAGAAGAATTTTTAAACAATAGCCAACTGTAATGTTTCAGAAGAAGATAGTCTTCAGAATCTCTATCGCATCGCTTCAT
>JAAZHB010000199.1 GCA_012510935.1 Clostridiales bacterium | reverse complement strand
TCGACAATCCAGATAAATGCATATATAGCGGAAATCCTGTTCGAGCAGACTTTTATGGAAGAGACAAAAAGCAAGACAGAGAAGCCTTGGGAGTTGCGTCAGAAGATTTCGTAATAATGGCTTTCGGCGGAAGTCTTGGCTCTTCTACTATAAATGATATTGAGATAGAACTTATAAAGGAATACGGTGGCAAGGAAGGCGTTACACTAATTCTTGGTGCTGGAAGAGATTATTATGACTCTGTGATGGAGACTCTTGAGAAAGAAGGCCTAAGTGACTTTAGCAATGTAAGGATTTCACCTTATATTGATGGAGTTCCGGAGACCTTATCGGTCTCAGATGTTGTAATTGCTAGGTCGGGAGCACTCTCGGTTGCCGAGATTACTATGTCGGGACGAGCAGCTATTTTCGTTCCTTCTCCAAATGTAACGGCAGATCATCAATACTTTAATGCTAAAGCGGTAGCCGATAAGGGCGGAGCAATTATCGTTAGAGAGAACGATGATACTACAAAGTCAGTTTTATCGGCTGTCGATGAGCTTAAGGAAGAGCCATCTAAATGCGCCAAGATGGGAGAAGCGAGCTTATCTATTGCTCCTACTCGCGCAGCTGACATTATATATGATGAGATAATGGAGGATTATGTCAGACAATAAGGATATTAAGTATGGTCTTACAGATGAAGATTATACTGAACGCCTCAAGAAGGTTGATGAGAATATGGAGGCTAGAAAACAAGCCAGGCAACAGCCTAAGCCTAAGAAGGTACTCAAGACGGCAGGAAAACCATTTGCCATACTTGGGCTTATTGTTGTTCTCATAGCAGCTTTTATTTTCTCATTGAGTAGCTACTTTGTTGTGGACTCTATCAAGGTAGAAGGAAATAAATACTTTACCGATGAAGAGATTGTTGCGATGTCGCATGCAAAACCCGGTAAGAATATTATCTATAATTTGGGAAGTAGCTCTATCAAAAAATATCTTACTGAAAATCCATATATCTCTGAGGTTACAGTTAGAAGAAAATTACCTTCAACCATTGAAATCAATGTTACAGAGAGACAACAGGTGCTCGCAGTTACATATTCAGATGAATATTTGATATTGGACAAGGAAGGAGTTCTGCTAAGAAAGACTAGCACTGAACCAAAGATTACAATCGTATCGGGACTCAAGGTCAAGAGTATAACGCTCGGAGAAGAACTTGTAACAACAGACGATGTGGTTTTTGGTAACGCGCTTAAAATAGTGAATTTGATGAAAGAGCAGGACTTATACTTTACGAAGCTTGAAATGTCCGACTTATATATTAAGGCATACATTCTTGATAACCTGGTTTGTACAGGCACTACATCGCAGATTACTTCTGCCATGGAGTCAGGGAGACTCCATACAATTCTTGAGACTCTCTTTGAGAAATCTATCAGAAGAGGCACTATTTCAATTAGTGATGATGGCTATGCTTCGTATCAGCCAGCTGTATAATAAGTTGTTATCGAATTACTGTGTT
>JAAZHB010000198.1 GCA_012510935.1 Clostridiales bacterium | reverse complement strand
TGGAGAGGTGTCCGAGTGGTTTAAGGAGCTGGTCTTGAAAACCAGTGATCCTGCAAGGGACCGTGGGTTCGAATCCCACCCTCTCCGCCAAGTCATTTTCTGCGGAGAAGTACTCAAGAGGCTGAAGAGGACGGTTTGCTAAACCGTTAGGGTTCATTTAGGGCCGCATGGGTTCGAATCCCATCTTCTCCGCCATTTATAGGGGCATAGCTCAGTTGGTAGAGCAGCGGTCTCCAAAACCGCGTGCCGAGGGTTCGAGTCCTTCTGCCCCTGCCAAGTTTATTGCATCGGGGTGTAGCGCAGCTTGGTAGCGCAACTGGTTTGGGACCAGTGGGCCGCGGGTTCAAATCCTGCCACCCCGACCATTATCTAAACTAAATATTTTTTCGGGGTGTAGCGCAGCTTGGTAGCGCAACTGGTTTGGGACCAGTGGGCCGCGGGTTCAAATCCTGCCACCCCGACCATAACTCTTATGAGGGCCATTAGCTCAGTTGGTCAGAGCATCCGGCTCATAACCGGCAGGTCCCGGGTTCAAGTCCCTGATGGCCCACCATAATATTGTATGCCCAGTTAGCTCAGTTGGTAGAGCAGCAGACTGAAAATCTGCGTGTCCTTGGTTCGATTCCGAGACTGGGCACCACTAGATGCACCGTATTTATGCGGTGTTTTTTAGTTTTTGTAGATTTTGTGAAATTTTTATTGTATAATGTATTATAATTATCTAACTATCTTTGGAGGGTGAAGCCATGAATACGACACTTAATAGAATTTCTAAAGCGATTTTCGTAATTGGAATTGGTATTTTGATGTCTTGTTTTTGTATATCCTATGCAAGCGGAACAACAACTAATTCTGCTATTGGATATGTTAATTCAAGCGATGGCCTTAATATTAGAAGTGGTCCTGGAACATCTTACTCTAGAGTAAGAGCTATAGGCAATAATACAAAGGTTACTATATTGAGTGAGCATTTTACATCATCAGATTCATCTGCCTCTTCAATATGGTACAAAATTCAATATTCCTCATCAACTGGTTATGTAAGATCTGACTACATTGACGGAGTATCATATTCGTCTGTAACAGGTAAGACAACTGATGCCTTGAATTATAGATCCAGACCTTCAACATCACACACTAGATTAGGTACTGCAGATAACAATACCAACCTTGTGGCATATCTTAGTGCATACAGAACAGGCTCGAGTGTTACATGGTATAAGGTTACAATCAATGGTAAGTCTGCATATGTTTGTTCAACTTGGGTTAAGTTAGCGGATTCAATATTCGAAACACCAGATGATAGTTCAACAGATTCAGGCTCTACAGACTCTGGTTCAACAGATTCAGGCTCTACTGATTCTGGGTCTACTGGAGATGTATCAACATCTTTTGAAGAGCAGCTTGCCAAATTTCCTGAATCATATAAGGCTCAATTGACAGCATTGCATGAAGCACATCCTAACTGGGTATTCATTGCTGATGAGACAGGGCTAGACTTTAATACAGTAGTGACAAAGGAAAGCAAGAATGGTGTATCACTTATCGAAAGCAGCTGGCCAATTTCTTGGAGAGCAACAGATGCGAACAGTTTTACTGCTGGCGATTCTTTGACACTATATTCAAAACCTGGATCAGGTGCAACTAGTGTTACAGTTGCAAACCAGGAGTCATTCACTCTTCTTTCTGAGGTGTGGAGCGGTTCTACTCAGTGGAATTATATTAAGACCGCTTCTGGTGAGAAGGGATATGTAAAGGGAAATCTTTATACGCAAGAATATAATGTTAAAATGACTGGTACTGTTAATGACAATGACGTTAGCGTTAGATCAGGCGGTAGTACTAGCAATACATGGCTAACACAATACAATAAGGGAACCAATGTTGAAATAGTACTTCAGGTTTCTGACGGTAGCAATACTTGGTATAAGATTAAATATGGTGAAGGCTATGCTTATATTTATGCGCAATTCGTTGATGTACAAGCTGGAAGTGCAACTGGAACAACTGTTGTAGAGAAAGAAGTGTTCAGCGAGAACTATGGTGTGGCAACTGTAAATGATACTACTGAATATAAAGTATTACCAAATTCAAACTTTAGCAGACTTGGATATCTTGCAAAAGGCGAACAGTATCCTATTCTTGGACAGTATAAAGATAGCGATACAGTATGGTATAAGCTTTATGTTGACGGTAAGGCAGTTTACGCAAAGGGAAGCAATCTTTCAGTTTCCGGTAACATCGCTAGCCTAGATGCACCTATTCTTGATTCAACTTTCTTGAGGGCAGGAGCAGAGAATTCATCATCGCTTCAGGCCGTTATTTCCGCTGTTGGATCAGTTAAGATAAAGGATGTAATGACAAATGATGATGGCACTTGGTATGTCGTTGATTTTGAAGGCGTAGATGTATATATCAACGAGAAATACATTGGATATAATGTTCCTGATGCACCAGCTGATGCTAAGCCTCAGATCGTAACAGAGACAGTAAGTGTACCAAGCAGCACAACTCCTGCTGACCTTACTGCGACTGGGTCAATCATTAATGGAACATATATCGCAAAGGATGGAAATTCGTGGTATAACGCAGACAGTAAGACGGTTGCTTATTTCTTAGATCCTCGTAACTTCTTAAATGAGGATAGAATCTACATGTTTGAGGATTTATCATATCATGGAGATTACCAGACTGAAGAAGTTGTAAATAAGGTTCTTCAAGGAACTGCACTTGCAAGTAATGGATTCCAAGCAAGCTGGTTCTGCGAGGCTGGCGCTAAATATGGTATTAGTCCAGTATCAGTGGCAGCAAGAGCAAGACAGGAAACTGGCGGCGGAAGCATTGCGATTACAGGTTATGTGCTGAATGGAAAGACTGTTTACAATCCGTTTAATATTGGCGCATATTCATCATCAAATCCTGTTCTATTAGGACTTCAGTATGCGTATGACAAGGGATGGTATACAAAACAGGCTTCTGTAGAGGGTGGTTCACAGTTCTTAGCAAGCGGTTATATAAACGCAGGACAGAATTCTGTATATTATCAGAGATTTAATACATCGAATGGTCTTAATTCTGTAGGAACTCATCAATATATGACTAATGTTAGAGCGGCATATGATGAATCACTTACAACTAAGAGCACATATTCAGCTTATGGAATAACAAATGAAGCATTAACATTTGTAATCCCAGTTTATAGCGGCCTATCTGACTCAAACTCTCTTCCTGGCTAAGATAGCTGAAAGAAAATAGGGGAGAAGAATAAAGCTGAGATAACTAAATAGAATTAATTAACACGGACTGATGTGCTTGCACATTTAGTCCGTGTTAATTATTGAAATTGAGGCAAAGATTAGGTGTCTTTGTTATAGTTATTATTGAAATATCGCTAGATAAATGATATAACTATTTTAGAAAATCAATAATTAAGGGATTAGTAAATGATTCCTTGTAGAAAGAAAAGGAGAATTATAAATGAATTGTAGTGTAGAGACATCAGCAAGACACGTACACCTTTCAGAAGAGGTTTACAAGATGATTTTTGGAGCAGACGCAGAGATGAAGGCTAAGAAAGAGCTTTCTGGCGGTGGCGGATTTGTAGATGAGAGAAGAGTTACTCTTGTTGGACCTAAGGGAACATTCGAGAGAGTTGCTATTCTTGGACCTTACAGACCATTCCAGGTTGAACTTGCTAAGACTGACGCTCGTAAGCTAGGTCTTGATGCTCCTATTAGAATTTCAGGAGATACAGCAGGAAGTGCTGCAGTTAAGGTTATTGGAGATGCTGGCGAGTACGATGCACCAGAAGGAGCAATCGTAGCTAAGAGACATATCCACTTAAGTCAGGCACACCTTGATGAGCTAGGACTTGCTAAGAATGATGTTGTTCAGGTTAAGCTTTCAAGCGATGACAGAAGCCTTATCTTCGATGATGTTGTTTTAAGATGCAACAACTGTGAGCCACTAATGCACATCGATACAGATGAGTGCAATGCTGCTGGACTTCCAGGAACAGTAGTTGGAGAGATTATCGTTAAGTAATTTTTCATTCATTAACAGCAATAGACCGGCTAGATTGAATTTACAATCTAGCCGGTCTATTATTATAGTTCAGTGCCAATTCATTGATCTGCAAGCCTAAGTATCTACTCGCATAGACGACCTTGATAGGTATTATTATCTCGAAGCTTTCGATTTATCTCATTTAGAATAGTCCTTTTGTTGTAACTCCACGATGGTGAGACAAGGATTTTCCTAGGTACATCCCCAGTGAGCCTGTGGATTGTAACATCAGGAGGGATTATCTCTAGCATCCTTACAACCAAATCCGTATATGAATCAATGCTTTCAAATGATTGATAGTCAGGCATTATTTCAAACAATCTAGATGTTTTTACAATATTTAGCATATGAAGCTTTATTCCAAAAATTGAGCTGCCGTTTGCACTAGGGCAGTTACCATTGACTAAGGTTCCCCCTGTTGAGGCATCTTTATTTGAGACCGGACGAACTATGTGGTCAATGGAGGCCCTCATATCTTCCTCGGTTTCTCCCGGTAACCCAAGAATCAGATGGGTAACCACTCTAATATTGCGAGCACGCAATGCATCCACAGCTTTATCATAGCAATCCAAATCATATCCGATATTAAGCTTCTGAGTTGAGGCAGCATGAATCGATTGCAAACCTAACTCCACCCAAAGAAAATATTTATCGTTAATTTCTTCGAGCAAATCAAGAACATCATCTCCTAGACAATCAGGCCTCGTTGCTATTGCTATGCCTTCAATTCTTGGATCATTTAAGGCCTCATAAAATTTCTCTCGTAGCACAGCAACAGGTGCGTAAGTGTTAGTGTGACTTTGAAAATAAGCAAGATAAGTTGCATTTGGCCACTTTTCGCTCAATAATTCTATCTGATCAGAAATAGACGACGCCAACTCTCCAGAGCCACCGCTTGAGCAGAAGGCACACCCACCATATCCAACAGTTCCGTCACGATTAGGACAAGTAAAACCAGCTTCAATCGACAGCTTTACAGTTTTGCCGTTGAATTGCTTTTTGAGATAATTGTTGATTGAATTGTATCTTTCTCCGCCTACCATTAAATGCTCCTTTTAATTCTACCTTTATAATTCTAGCTTTATAATTCTAGCTTTTCACTTAAAACATATATATCGATTATTCAAATATGCTATAATAACAAAGTGTAAAAAAATGGAGGCGTAATGTGGACAAGACGATAAAGACAGGCGGAATTTCGAATAGAGACAGTTTTCTTGGAAGTAAATCTTCTCAAGATTATGAAATTTCTTCTAAGCTAGCTCTTGAAAGTGAGAAACCTAGCTTGCTTCTACATGCCTGCTGTGGTCCATGTGCAACATCGTGCATTGAACGCCTCGCAAATGAATATTCAATTATTGTCTATTATTATAATCCGAATATTATGGATAGTGAAGAATATTATTTGCGACGAGATGCTCTTCTTCAATTCATTAAGCTTTTTAATGAGCGTAATGAAGGAATTCCAAATGTGGAATACCTTGAAGGCAAATATGAACCACACAAGTTTATTCATAAGGTGAGAGGCCTTGAGAATGAGCCAGAGGGTGGGCGCAGATGCGATGTATGCTTTGAAATGAGACTAGCAGACACAGCTATAATGGCCAAGCATCTTGACATGGATTTTTTTACAACAACAATGTCGGTTAGTCCGCATAAGAACTACCCAGCGATTCTTAGCCTAGGGTTGAAGCTAGAAGATGAGGTAGGGGTAAAATTCCTTGATGTGGATTTTAAGAAAAGGAACGGATTCGGACGAAGCGTAGAGCTTTCTAAAGAATACGGATTGTATAGGCAGAATTTTTGCGGATGCGAATATGCTAGAAAAGTGGAGGAGAAAAGATGAGTAAATTAAGTATTCCAAAGAACTATGAGCTGATTTTGGGGCCAACAGAGACTCAGAGAGCTATTAAGAAAATTAAAGATTTTTTCCAGAATGAGCTTGCCCATTCGTTAAGACTAGGGAGAGTCAGCGCACCGCTCTTCGTTTTTCCAGAGACAGGTTTGAATGATAATTTGAATGGATACGAAAGAAGAGTAGATTTTACAATTAAGGATCTTAATGAGAGACCGGTAGAGGTTGTTCAATCACTCGCTAAATGGAAGAGAAATGCGCTAGGCAGATACGACATCAAGCCAGGCGTTGGTCTATATACAGATATGAATGCGATTAGAAGAGACGAGGAACTAGATAATATTCACTCGATTTATGTTGACCAGTGGGATTGGGAGAAGGTAATCACTAAAGATCAGAGAACTGAGGAATTCCTTGAGGAAACTGTCAGAATAATTTACAGCTGCTTAAAGAAGCTTGAGATTTATGTGAATGACCTTTACCCAGAACTCAATATTGAGCTGCCTGAAGAGATTACATTTATCGATTCTCAGGATCTTGAAGATATGTATCCTGATAAAGATAGCAAAGAAAGAGAGAAGCTTGCAGCGAAGAAGTATGGTGCAATTTTCATCAAAAGAATTGGTGGAGCGCTTAACTCTGGAGAGCCACATGATGGCAGAGCACCAGACTATGATGACTGGAATCTGAACGGAGACATTATTCTCTGGAATGACATTCTTAAGAATGCATTTGAAATTTCATCAATGGGAATCAGAGTAGATGCTGAAGCTATGGAAAGACAGCTAAAGATAGGTGGTAAAGAAGATAGAGCTAGCATGCCATTCCACAAGGGCGTAATAAACAATACACTGCCACTTACAATTGGCGGAGGAATTGGACAGAGCAGACTTTGTATGTATTTCTTGAAGAAAGCGCATATTGGAGAAGTTCAAGTATCCGTATGGCCAGAGAAGATGTACGATTTGTGCGCTGAGCATGATATTTTCTTATTGTAGATTATTGCGAGATATTCAAGCTGTCGCCGTAATGGCGACGGCTTTCTTTGATAAATTGGGGGCTAATGGACAAATTTGCAGATATTGTTGTTGATAATAAAGCGCAAAGTACAGATTCCTTTTATACCTACAAGGTGCCCGAGAACGTTGGGGTTGGAGCAAAGGTTACTGTCATGTTTGGGGTTCGCAAAAAACCAATCGACGGTTATGTCGTAAGGCTTAATCCAAGTCCGAAGTTTGATACAAGCAAGATTCGTCCAATCGATAGCTACGATGAATCAAGGGCTCTTTCTAGCGAAATGATTGAAACTGCAATGTGGATGAGACAAAGGTATGGAATTAAATACATTGATGCCATCAAAATGTTCGTAGTTTCAGGCAAGAAAGAGAGCATGTCAAAGAATGAATCTGTTAAAGAAGGCAAGGAGCCTAGTTACGAGATAAGCCATGATCAGCTTAGTGCAGCTAAGAAGGTGTGCGACTCACTTGACCAAGGCAAAGGCGATAGATTCCTTATTAATGGAGTCACAGGAAGCGGCAAGACAGAAGTATATATGCTTGCAACCAAGAAATGCTTAGAACTTGGTAAAACCGCAATTATTCTTCTTCCAGAGATTGCTTTGTCATCACAGGTTAAGAAAAGATTTGAAGAAAGATTTGGTGAGGAGAATATCGCGGTCATGCATAGTAAGCTTAGCACAAGCAAGCGACTAGGCGAGTGGCTCAAGATAAGACGAGGAGAGGCGAGAATAATAATCGGCGCTAGAACGGCGATTTTTGCGCCTGTAGAAAATTTGGGTCTAGTAGTTATTGACGAGGAGCATGAGGCAACTTACAAGTCAGATCACAACCCGAAATATGAGACTGTTGATATCGCTTATAAGAGAAGCGAGGCACATAAAGCAACTATGGTATTAGGTTCGGCTACACCAAGCGTTGTGTCTTATAACAGGGCAGAGAATGGAATTTATAAGCTTATAGAGATGCCTAACCGAATTGGAGACAGCCCATTGCCAACTCTTGAGATCGCAGACATGCGCAAAGAGAAAAGGCGAGGGAATCTTGGAGAGATAAGTCTTCCTTTGGCTAGAGAGATAAATAAAGCGCTAAGTAAGAAAGAACAAATAATACTTTTCCTTAATAGAAGAGGCTTTTCGACACAGATAATGTGCCCATCGTGTGGCTACAAGATGGAATGCCCGGATTGCGGAATTACATTAACATATCATAAGAATATCAATGCGGCAGTATGCCATTATTGCGGCAGGAAATACCCGCTTCCAGACAAGTGTACTGAATGCGGACATAAGGTTATTAGTTATGTAGGCGCAGGGACCGAGAAGATAGAAGAGTTAGCACAATCTATGTGGCCATCGGCAATAGTTGAGAGATTTGATCTTGATACAGCTTCGAAGCCAGGCGATGTAGAGAGGGTGATAAAGAATTTTGATAAGGGTAAGACAAATATTCTTGTAGGAACTCAAATTCTAGCAAAGGGCCTTGATTTTAAAAATGTAGGCTTAGTCGGAATCATTAATGCGGATATGAGTTTAAATATTCCAGACTATAGGTCTTCCGAAAGAACCTACCAGCTGATTACGCAGGTTGCAGGTCGAGCAGGAAGAGACGGCGAAGACAGCAAGGTAATCATTCAGACCTATGAGCCAGATAGTGAGGTAATAAACTATGCATCAAAGAGCGATTACCTTTCGTTATATAAGAGCGAGTTACTACACCGTAACATCATGAATTACCCACCTTATTCTGATATAATTTCCGTGACTTTGAGCGACATAAAGAAAGATACAAATTTCGCGATGGAATATGCAACTAAGGTTAGGGATATTTTTGCAAAAATAAAGGATGCCCCAGAGGACGCGGTGATTCTGTCGCCTCGTGAGAGCTATCGAAAGTCAGACGGGAACTACCGAGTTTCCTTCATGATAAAGGCACCACTTGGCAGTCGAGCAGGATATATGAAGGCCTATATGTGGCTAAGAGAAGAGTTTATAAAGGCAAATGCGCCTTGCTATATAGAGATTGATGTAAACCCTTATGGGATGATATAAGAAATAGGAGAGTATTGATGGCAATTAGAACAATAACAGTTAGAGGCAATGAGATTTTGGGAAAGGTATGTAAGCCAATTAAGGAGATTACACCTAGGATAAAGATGCTCGCAGACGATATGGCAGATACAATGTTTGAGGCTGACGGCGTTGGAATCGCAGCCCCTCAGGTAGGCGTGATGAAAAGACTTTTCGTTGCAAGACCATATATTGAAGAGGAAGAACCAAAGGTGTATGTGATGATTAATCCGGAAATCCTTGAGACATCAGGCGACCAGGAGTCATCGGAAGGTTGTTTGTCGGTGCCAGGATATATGGGCCTAGTTCATAGACCAGTTAGCGTAAAAATTGCATATACTGATATCGAAGGTAACAGAATAGAAGAAGTTTTTGAAGACTATGCAGCAACAGTAATTTGCCATGAGAACGATCACCTTGATGGAATTCTTTACTCGGACAAAGCAGAGGATATGATGACAACAGAGGAATATCTAGAAAGACTAGAAGCTATGAGGCAGGCCGAAGAGAGCGATGCCGAAGCGGAGAGCAATTAGAGTATAAAAGGTTTTTTATGAAAATAGTATATATGGGAACTCCGATTTTTGCAGTTCCTTCACTAAAGGCTTTAATAGATGCAGGGCACGAGATTCAGCTAGTTGTAACTCAGCCGGATAGGAAAGGGAATAGAGGCAAGATTGCAATTTCCCCAGTAAAAGAGTTAGCAGTTCTGGAAGGAATTGATGTCTCGCAACCTAATAGAATTAGAAAAGAACCGGACGAGATAGAGATAATCAAAGCTTTAGAACCAGATATTATTGTGGTTGCAGCCTTTGGACAGATTCTTCCAAAGGAGATTCTGGACATTCCTCGTTATGGTTGTGTAAATGTTCATGGCTCGCTGCTTCCGAAGCTAAGAGGCGCATCACCTATGCAAAGAGCAATTCTTCAAGGCGACAAGGAGACTGGCGTTACAATTATGAAAATGGCAGAGGGACTCGACACTGGAGATATGATTAGCAAGGTAGTATGCAATATCGAAGGGAAGGACATCTTTGAAGTATCAGATTTGTTATCTGATGAAGGTGCAAAGCTTCTTGTAAGCACACTAGAAGATATAGAGAATGGGACAGCTACATATACCAAGCAAAACGAAGATGAAATGACCTATGCACCGATGATTAATAAGCTTGATGGTATGACAGGATTTGATGAATCTGCAGAGGCTATTGATTGCAAGGTAAGAGCTTATAAGGAGTGGCCAACTCTATTTAGCTTCCTAAGCGATAAGCAGGTCAAGTTCTATGATGTTGAACCAATGATGGATAGGAATCCTAGCGATGAGCCAGGCACTATCTTTGAAATAAATAAGAATGATTTTGTAATTAATTGCAAAGAAGGCCAATTAAGAATTCTAGAACTTCAAATGCAAGGTAAGAAAAGAATGAAAGCAGGAGATTTTCTAAGAGGCGGCCAAGTTAGCATAAATGACAGGTTTTGTATAAAGGAGGACTAGATACGATGTTTTTCTATGATAGTACATTTATAATCCTGATACCGGCGCTGATTTTCACTATGTATGCGCAATTCAAGGTTCAGGCAACTTTCTCGAAATATTCAAATATTAGAAATAATAAAGGACTAACAGGAGCGGACGCTGCTAGAATGGTTCTTGACAAGAATGGGCTTAGCTCAGTTCCAATTAATATAATAAATGGAAATGCTTTGACTAACTATTATGATCCACGCTCAAAGAGCTTGAATCTATCAAGTGATGTTGCAAGACAGGATTCAGTTGCGTCAATAAGTGTTGCCTGCCATGAAGTAGGCCATGCTATGCAGGATGCGGAGCATTATCCAATGCTCGCACTAAGAAATACAATGGTTCCAGTTGTTAACCTAACTCAGACAGTTTCTATACCTTTAATTATTATTGGTATACTCTTAACTTCTGTTACAACTTTCGGAAGCACACTCTTTAACATTGGTGTAATTTGCTTCTGCGTAGTAGTTGCGTTTCATCTAGTTACATTGCCTGTTGAACTTAATGCAAGCAGCAGAGCGCTAAAACAGCTTGATTCAATGGGAATCGTAGATGATGAAGATTACTATGGCAGCAAGAAGGTTCTAAGTGCAGCGGCAATGACTTATATCGCAGCACTTGCAATGGCTCTCGCGAATCTTTTAAGAATTCTGGTTCTTTCGAGAGGCAGAGATTAGACTAAGTCCTATAACATTAGCCGCAGCTCAATTCAAAAGACTGGAGATATAGATGATTGGAGATTGGCTAGCAACATTTGAAGCATTAAAGGAAGTTTATTCTCAAGATGCATATTCTAATATTGCCATTAATGATGCGATT
>JAAZHB010000197.1 GCA_012510935.1 Clostridiales bacterium | reverse complement strand
TCGATGCCATCTCTGATGTAAAGAACGCTACCCTCAAACTTTGTCTCAGGTCCTCTCTTTACCTCTGTAATCTTGTAGTGCTTTCTTGTAATCTCTCTAACAACCTTCTCCTCCTCAGCTACTGCTGGAGCTGCTGCACCTGCAACAACTGCTGCTGGAGCTGCTACTGCGCCTGCTCCTGCGCCAACGCCTGCTGGGATTTCGATGTCGATGTTCTTACCTTCACCAATGTGGAGCTTGATTGTTCCTGTTGCAGCTACTGCTGCTGGTGCAACTGCTGCTACTTCTTCTTCAGCAACCTCTGCTTCCTCAGCTGATGCCTCACCCTCAAGCTCATCGTACTTATCTACGATGTCTGCTGTAATTGGTGTGAGAGAATCAACAGTCTTTGTTAGCTTTGATCCATTAAGAACCTGTCCAAGCATAAGTGCTCCATCTAGGTTCAATAGTCCAGAATCAACTAGATCTGGGAAAATTGCTGGATCTTCGAAGTTAGCAGGTGTAAGCTCTAAGCCTGCTTCTGCTCTGCAGCATAGTACTGCGGGATCGTTTGCATGTTGCTTAGCTGTTTCAGCTGTAATTGACATATCGATCTTCCTCCTTAAAAATGAAATATTTGTTCTTGCCTTCTTGCAAGAATCATTATTGTATTAATATTCAATACCTCTAACATTCGGGGGTGTTAGGAATATTGATTAACACCTAAATAATTAGTCGTTCTCTACGTTATCTACTACATTGAGATCTTGATCAACACTCTTCGAAACTCTAAGAGTTCTATACATTGCGTGATCAACTGCTCTCATAACGTGGTCTGTCTGGTGGAGAACCTTAAGTCCCATCTTAGGGCCTGATGCCATAACTGTATTTGAGCAGTCTGAGCAGTTACCGATGATGATATACTCACATCCTGCCTTCTTAAAGTCAAGGTTATTCTGAACCTGTCCAGGGCAGTTACCAGGACGCTCGCACTTGCGAGTTCCATTCTTCTGCTCCTGAGCCTGTTTACAATAGCAAACCTTTACTTCTGTAGCATTGTACTTCTTGCAAAGGTCTTCCATTCTCTCAAGATTTCCTCCACAAGCGCATACTAGAATTCCCATTTTAGCACCCTTAAGATCAAGGAATGGCATTGATACAAGAACAGCACCAGTTGACTTAGTAATAGGTGCATCAAATGTTGTAGCCTTTCCTGTGAAAGCACCGCCCATTACGATTTCGCCATACTCGCCTTCGATACCGCCAGCCATATCAATAAGATCCTTTACACTGATACCAACTGGGACATTTTCAAATACGTGAGCATCGTGACCGCCCTTAAGCTGTCCTCTAACTGTTACGTTCTTATCTATAAGTGGCTTTTGATCCTCAACTGCATCAACGCATGCACAAACTGTCTCTGAGTTAATAACAACGCTGTTTGCTGCTGAAGGAAGCTGTGTAGGCTCTAGTTCAATTCCTAGGCACTCTCTTACTACAGCTCTTTCCTCGCCCATTGGATAAATGTCTGGGAGAAGATGTCTCTCAATAGCAGGTTCGTTAACAAGGATTGCATCCAGCTTCTCAATCGCATCACGATTCTTCTTCTTAATAGCGATAATACCTTTATCAGCGCCAGCAATCTCCATCAGAATCTTAACGCCTCTAACAAGCTTATCAGGATCCTCTTCAATCTGCTGAATGTTATGTCTTAAACCAGGCTCGCACTCGGCAGCATTTACAAGGATATATCCATGATCTAGATTAGCGTTTATCTTAACTGCTGTTGGGAAACCAGCACCGCCAAGACCAACTACGCCAGCCTCTTTAATCATTTCAAGCGGTGTTCCCTTCTTGATCTTGATATACTCATCACTCTGCTTTGCATCAGGCTTAATGATGATTCTATCTTCTGTAATATCCTCAACAACACCATATACGCTTGAGAAGATATTTGCGCCAAGTCCTGTAGGCTCAGCAACAAGTGTTCCCTTCTTTACCTTATCTCCAACCTTTACAGTTGGAGCGCAAGGTGCGCCAACGTGCTGTTTAAGAAGTAGCTGAATATTGTCCATAGTTCATTCTCCTTTAACACATTAAATCTATTACTTCTATAAAAAGGGCACCATAAAAAGCCCTTTTCGGTTATGATAATATCATCTTTCAATATTCAATTCAACAATGACACGGGAAAAATATATAGAAATAATTAATAATTTAACAAGTTTATCTTCAATTGTGAAAGCGAACAAGTTTTTTAGAGTTTTTTATTGCTTTTTATGTTTTTTTATGAATGTAGAAACCGTTTCTTTTTATTTTGACAGAAGTCTTCACTTATCACAAATGCCCATTTTTCAAGAAAAAAATCGCTGTATCAATATGAATAATTTTGTTTTAAAATTTTGTACTAATTATGGTTTATTCGTGTAATACAATTTATTTATTTTTTTTAATTTGGTATTGGTTGACTTTATATTTTTGCTGTATTATATTTGTATTAGTAATAGTGCGTAGCACGCATGATATTTTTTTATCGATATTTTTATGGAGGTAATTCTGATGGCTAAGTATGAAGCTAAAATTGATTACAGTAAGTATAACTCTCAGGTTATGAGAACTATCGAGGCACACACTGAAGGTGAGTATTGCAGAGTTTGTCTAGATTGCCCAGATGTTCCTGGTAATACAATGATTGAAAAGAAGCATTACCTAGAAGAGCATTATGACCATCTAAGAACAATGCTAATGTTTGAGCCTCGTGGTCACCATGATATGTTTGGTGCATTTATCTGCGAGCCTGTTAATAAGGAAGCTGACTTTGGAGTATTCTTCCTTGACGGAGGTGGATATCTTAATATGTGCGGTCACTGCACAATTGGTACAGTAACAGCTATCCTAGAAGGCGGACTCATGGAGATGAAGGAGCCTGAAACAGAAGTTGTTCTAGACGCACCTGCTGGAATCGTTAGAACAGTTGCTCAGTGCAAGGATGGAAAGGTTACAGGCGTAACCCTAACTAACGTTCCTGCTTTCGTATACAAGAGAAATCTTGAGATTGAATATCAGGGAAAGAATGTTGTATATGACATCTGCTTCGGTGGATCATTCTTCGCTCTAGTTGACACAGAGAAGAACTTTGGAATTAAGGTTTCACCTGAGACATCAAAGTTCCTTACAGAGTTCTCAAGCTTCATGCTTGAAGAAGTTAACAAGACTGTTGAGATTCAGCACCCTGAACTCGATATCACAACAGTTGACCTAGTTGAGAACTACTGCACAACAGACCTAGACTTCAAGGCAGTTTGCCCAGAAGCTAAGTTTGCACTAAGAAACCTTGTAGTATTCGGTGAGTTTGAGAATCCTCAGCTTGACAGATCACCTTGTGGAACAGGTACATCAGCTAAGATGTCACTTCTAAACGAGCTTGGCGAACTAAATGATGGCGAGACATTCGTTTATGAGTCATTCATTGGTACTAAGTTTGTTGGACATATCGCTGGAGAGACTAAGGTTGGCGATTATAAGGCTGTCATCCCACAGGTTACTGGTGCTGCTTATCTTTGCGGAGAAGCAAACTGGTTCATGGATGATGATGACAAGATGACAAAGGGTTTCTCAATCTAGTCTGAACTAACTTAATGGTTTAACCAATTAAAGAGTGGACCGGCTGTTCATATGAACAGCCGGTTTTTTTTCAAGCCGGTTTTTTTCAATAATGAGTTTGACATTAGCAATAAAATATTGTAAGATTTATTAGTCGCTAAATGCATTTATAAAAACAATTTTGTACCTGTAGCTCAATTGGATAGAGTGTCTGACTACGAATCAGAAGGTTCGGGGTTCGAGCCCCTGCAGGTACACCAAAGAAAAAACCTTGAAATTTCAATGATTTCAAGGCTTTTTTCTTTGGTGTTTCATTTTATATTTCGATATGTTATGTTTTAGTGCTTATTGATTAAATTAGTTTTAAGCAGCTCCCTTGTGAGATTATTCCCGACAACAATCTACACATTATACTGGAAACTCGATGCTAATATCTTTTCCTTCTCCGATATATAGTCTTAATACTCCACCTGATACAGACATTGTAGCGCCACTAATAACAGGGATTTGCATTCCTTCTTCTACAGCTTCGTCATCCTCTGTGCCAGAAGCATCTCCTTGGGCATCATCGAACTTGTCAACGATGTCTGCTGTAATAGCAGTGAGTGAATCAACTGTCTTTGTAAGTTTAGACCCATTAAGCACCTGTCCAAGCTTAAGTGCTCCATCCAAGTTTAGTAAACCTGCGTCTACTAGATCTGGGAAAATCGCTGGATCTTCGAAGTTACTAGGTTCTAGGACTGTTCCCTCTTCTGCTCTGCAACATAATACTGCAGGATCATTTGCATGTTCTTTTGCTGTTTCAACTGAAATTGACATTTTGCGTTCCTCCTTAAATTTACTTCTTCTATAATCATAGCCATCAAATCGTTGGAAAACAAATAGATTAATTTTATCTGACTAACCCTCAAGTATTCAGATTTGCTATTCTTTGGGGCAAATTTTTAACAAAGAGGGCAATAATTAGCGCAGCACACAAAAAGACCAAGAGGAAACCGAAAATCAAATGGTTTTACTTTTCTCTTGGTCTCAGTAGATATATTAAATTCTGGAGCAGTTTGCAAGGACATTTACAAACATTTATCTCTTTAAAGTAAGTTGTTTTTTCAACTTGTATATTGAGTATACTATATTTAACCAAAAATTGGAACACCTTTTTTATTGTAACCTCTAGTAGAATTTTTTATTTATTGAAAGTTATACTTTTATACTTTAATTATTATATTAAAAAAGATATATTTTTGATATCTATCTTACAAATTAATTATATTTTTTCTTTTTGTTTAAGAACAATGTGCACCCAAGTATTCCTATTATTGAAATACTTCCAAGTAAGATATAAGTCATTATTCCATCTCCTGTTTTGGGATTTTTTTCTAAACCAACTTGGCTATTTGCTATTACAAACGAAGTTGTTATTTCTCCATTATCTTTTGTAGTTATTTTTAAATTGTATGTTCCATTTTTTAACGTTTTTAAGAAACTATCTTTTAATTTAATTGTAACATCAGTAGTTCCTAGTTCGAAGAATTCTTCATTTAATAATTCATTATTAATATAAACTTTATCTAAATTAGTTATTGTTGTATCTTCGATTGTTAATAACAAATCAGTATCAGTTCCAACTGTATATGTCATATCCTTACTGCTATTATCAAAATTATATGTTATTTCTTCAACTTCTACTGCAATAGCCATATCCTTTGTGATATTAGTTAATGTTATATTATTACTTGTAAGTGGTAATGTTTGTTCCACATTATCTACTTTTACAGATGTTAGTCTATATCCACCATTAGCAGTTATTGTTATTGTTTTATTATCGCCATATTCTACACCAATAGGTGATGTTGGACTGATAGTTACATTATCACCAGTTATTGTTATAGTATAAGGTATTTTTTCAAATATTACATTAACTTTTACTGCATAATCAGGCATTGTAAATGTCTTATTTGTACTATTATAACTTACTGAAGCAGTTATATCTTCATCATTACTTGCATTTAATATTTTTACTTCTTTTAATTGATATCCTGTACTTGGTGTTATTGATGATATCGTTATTGTTTCTCCACTATCGGCACTTGCTTTATTTAAAGCAAATGTTCCATTCGATTCAATCTTTGTTATGTCGTGTGCTGTGACAGGTATTAATTCAAATGATGGAGTCAGTGTTAATGTAGCCGCTGCTACAGTTCCTATAGTAAAACTATATGTGTTTCCATCTAATACTATATTACTACCATTAAAAGCATTATATAATTTTGCTTTATAACCAGCATCAGGTAAAAATGTTATTACTATTTCATCTCCTTGACCAACTTCAAACGAGTTTGTATTAACTGATACTCCGTTTTGTGTTACAGTTACATCTCCGTGTGTATACTCAAAGGTTGAGCCATTAATTGTTGACGTTCCTCCTAACGTTACTTGATAAAAACCGTTATAAGTTTCAGCTTGTACCATTGTTGGTAATAAAATTTGAAATACCATAACTACTATCAAAAGTGAAAATATTTTTTTTAATTTCTTCTTCATTTTTTTCGTTCCTTTCTTTTTCATTCATAATATATTTACTAATCTTTACTTTCAAATGTCAGACTAAATTCTTGTTCAAGCACTCTTGTTCCATCAGCATTTGACTGTTTCAATATTAGTGTAGCACATAATTATGATTTTTGCACTAGTTTTATGTGTGTTTGCTGTGCCAAATTATTTGTCATTGTGTTGCCACTTTTTAATAATTATGTTATACTTACTATGGTGATAAATATGTTTAAAGAAAAACTATCTTTTTTAATGGCTATTACAAATACTACTAATGCTGATTTAGCTAGAGCTATTTCTATTGCAC
>JAAZHB010000023.1 GCA_012510935.1 Clostridiales bacterium | reverse complement strand
TATGGCAGCTTTCACTGATATGCTCAACACCATCGGCGGATGGGTATGGGGAGTCCCAATGATGGTCCTAATCATGGGCGTTGGACTACTTCTATCATTTAGGCTCGGTTTCTTGCAATTTAGGCAGCTTGGAAAAGCCCTAAAGTATATGGTTAAAAACGAAGAGGGTGGCGAGGGAGACGTAACAAGTTTTGGCGCTCTATCGACAGCGTTAGCCGCAACCGTAGGAACAGGAAACATCGTAGGTGTTGCTACTGCTATCGTTGCTGGAGGTCCAGGTGCTCTTTTCTGGATGGTACTTGCCGCTTGCTTAGGTATGGCAACAAAGTATGCCGAAGGTCTTTTGGCAATTAAGTTCAGAGTTAATAAAGACGGGCACATGCTTGGTGGTCCTTTCTACTATATCGAGAATGGTATGGGACAGAAGTATAAATGGCTGGCTATGCTATTTGCTTTCTTTGGTGTAATGGCTGGTATTATGGGAATTGGTACTTTCACACAGATTAATTCTATTACATCAGCGTTCAATGCACTATTTGATCCAAACTCAAAGCATATTGCATTTAGCATTGGTGCTATGAACTATACATGGGCTACAACAGTTTCAGCAATAGTTGTTACTCTATGTGTTGCGCTAGTTGTAATCGGTGGCATTCAGAGAATCTCAAGTGTTGCATCAAAGATTGTACCTGCTATGATGGTCATCTATGTAATTACAACTCTTGCTATAATAATCTTTAACATTAAAGAGCTTCCAAGCGCTATCTCTGAAATAGTAAGAAGCGCATTTGGTTTAAGAGCCGCTGCTGGCGGAGCACTCGGTGCTATGATGGCCGCTATGCAGAAAGGCGTTGCTAGAGGTATTTTCTCTAACGAGGCTGGTCTTGGTTCAGCACCTATCGCTGCAGCTGCAGCTCAGACTAACGAGCCTGTTAGACAGGGTCTTGTATCAATGACAGGAACTTTCCTTGATACTATTGTAATTTGTACTATGACAGGTCTATCAATTGTACTTACTGGTGCTCACGAGCAAGGACTTGAAGGCGTTAATGTTACAATCTTTGCGTTTGGCGAGGGTCTTCCTTGGAGTCACACTGCAAGTGCGTTTGTCCTAACTCTTTGTCTGGCGCTCTTCGCTTTCACAACTATTCTTGGTTGGGACTATTACGCTGAGAAGTGTCTTGAATACTTAACTAATGGAAATATGAATGCAGTAAAAGCTTATCGTTGGCTATATATCGCTGCAGTGTTTATCGGACCTTTCCTAACACTATCGTTCGTATGGGCTATCGCAGATATCTTCAATGGACTCATGGCCTTCCCTAACCTTATAGCACTATTTGCACTGAGTGGAGTAGTTGCCAAGGAGACAAAGAGTTACTTCAAGAGATTGAAGTCTGGAGAAATCGATGAAGGCTTCAAGCCAAAGGAAGCCGAAGCAGAATAAGACAGCATTTATGAGGTTACATATTCCTATTAACTTAAAACTACATATAACTAGGCAGTTCGGAAATAGGTTATGAAACCACCTTATCCTTCTAAGCTTTACTCTTAATTGCATGGAGTAAAGCAAATGAGAGCAGATACCAAAGCGGTATCTGCTCTCATTATTTATCAAGTCATTATTGGCGTGAATAATCCGATTACATCTAGCTCCAGCTTAGATGTCCATCTCCTGTTATTGGAATCTCATCACCAAGGTAGGTTGGTTTCAACCTAAATATTGATTGTACGAAATCCTTATCCGTTGCAAGGAACTCTCTAACTCTTCTTGCCGTATATCCAGAGACATCGATATCATTAGCGGAATAGCCAGTCACATCAATGCCAAGAATTTTGCCTATCATTAGCGCTCTATACAGATGATACTCTTGAGTTACAACAATAGTGCTATCTACATCGAATATCTTCTGTGCTCGATACATGCTTTCATAAGTTGAGAAACCCGCATGATCAAGAAAAACATATTCCTCTGCAACCCCTGCTTCAAGAGCATAAGTCTTCATAGCCTCAACTTCGTTATAATCAACCTGTCCGTTATCTCCGCTAAAGAGGAGCTTATCTACCTTACCCGACTGGTAAAGTTCAATTCCTGCATCTAGTCTCTCTTTCAAAAATTCGCCAGGCGTTCCATCTGAATAGACGGCTGACCCTAATACAATTGCGCATTGCGACTGTGAACAATCGCTGACAGAATCCTTTATTAGGAACTTTCCAAGAATTCTTGCTCCCACATTTATTAGTGCGGCAACTACAAAGCATATTATTATTAACTTAAACAAAT
>JAAZHB010000196.1 GCA_012510935.1 Clostridiales bacterium | reverse complement strand
GATGTTAAGAATGCCGCATAGAAAGCTTGTGGGTAGTGAACTTTAAACCAAGCCATTCTAATTGAAGTCATTACATAGGCAGCAGCATGCGCTCTTGGGAAAAGATACTTTAGGGTTATGCAGGATGTTACGTACCATTCGGGTACCCCATGAGATTTCATTATTTCGAGCATCTCATCTGTAAGTGGCCTATTTTTTCTTACAGCCTCCATAATCTTAAAGGCAGATTCGTTCTCAACGCCCTTCAAAATTAGATAGTTCATAATATCATCTCTTGAAGAAATTACTTCATCTATTGTCGCAACTTTATTTCTAATTAGATCCTGTGCATTGTTCGTCCATACATCCGTACCATGCGAAAAACCAGACATTTTTATTAATGCAGAGACGGTTGTCGGCCTAATATCGTCTAGCATCTGCCTTGTAAAATGTGTTCCAAACTCTGGAATTGCATATGTTCCATGCTTGAACTTATAATCGGGATTCTGAATATTCAGTTCATCTAAGGATGTGAATATACTCAAAGTCGCCTTATCATCAAAAGGTATAGACATCGGCCCTATCCCTGTCATATCTTGAATGTGTCTAAGCATTTGTGGTCCATCATGTCCTAAAAGGTCAAGCTTGAGAAGATTAGAATCAATCTTATGATAATCAAAATGAGTTGTTATTACATCGACGTCTTTCTTGTTTGCCGGTTTTTGAATTGGACAAAACTCATAAATCTCGTGGTCATCCGGCACTATGATTATTCCCCCCGGATGCTGTCCAGTTGTTCTTTTGACACCTGCGCAGCCTTTAACAAGGTAATCAATATCGTGTCTTGATGCTCTAATACCCTTATCTTCTACATAATGCTTTACATAGCCAAAAGCTGTTTTCTCAGCGACAGTAGATACCGTCCCAGCCTTGAACACATTCTTCTCTCCGAAAATTTCTCCAACATATTTATGTATAGTCGGCTGATATTTTCCAGCAAAATTCAAGTCAATATCAGGCTCTTTATTGCCTTTAAATCCTAAGAAAGTTGCAAAAGGAATTCTTAAACCATCCTTATGAAGCTTGGCTCCACATTTTGGACATACTTTGTCAGGCATATCGAAGCCAGTATCATACTCTTTAGGCTTATCTGTAAACTCAAGATACTTGCATTCAGGACATATGTAGTGAGGTTCAAGTGGATTTACCTCTGTAATTCCAGCCATTGTTGCGGCAAAAGAAGATCCTACTGAGCCTCTGCTCCCAACCAAATATCCATCGCTTAACGACTTCTCTACAAGAATCTTAGCTGCAACATACATTACAGCATATCCTTCGCGAATAATTGGCCCAAGCTCTGCATCAATGCGGTCTTTAATAACATCAGGAATTGGATCGCCATAAATCTCCTTAGCCTTGTCATAACAACTTGTTCTTAGAATTTCTTCTGCGCCATCAATCTTTGGCGGATATTTTCCTTCAGGAACAGGCTTGATTTCCTCAATCATATCAGCGATTTTATTAGTATTATCTATTACTATCTCTTCTGCTCTATCGCCAAGATACGAGAATTCTTCCATCATTTCATCTGTAGTTCTCATATGCAAGTTGTCAGAATCGGTATCCTTAAACCCATTGCCCGCCATAATAATATTTCTATAGATTGCAGATTCTTTAGATGGATAATGTGCATCTGTTGTTGCAACTATCGGAATACCAAGTCTATCGGCACAAGCTACAATCCTAAGATTGAGTTCTATTAGTTCATCTTTTCCATTCACACTGCCATTTTCTATAAAGAATTGATTATTCCCAAGTGGCTGTATTTCAAGGTAATCATAATATGAAGCAATCTTGTCTAGTTCGTCATCAGATACACCCTCAAGAGCCGCTCTATATACCTCACCTGCTTCGCATGCGCTTCCAATAATAAGTCCTTCTCTATACTCATCAAGAATCCTTCTAGGGAGTCTTGCTCTCTTATGAAAATATTTAATATGAGACTCCGAAACCAGCTTATACATGTTATATAAGCCTTTTTGATTCTTCGCTAATAAAATTATATGGTTGGTTCCGTTTTTCTTTAAATCTATTTCACCATCTTCATCCCATGCATTGTCATCAGGATATAGATAACCTTCGACTCCGTAAATTATCTTAATTTTCTTTCCGTTTTTCTCGAGCTTTGCTGCTGTATTAGCCGCATCTGGGAAGGCTTGCACAACTCCATGGTCAGTTATTGCTACTGCTGGCTGGTTCCAACTAGCAGCTGTCTTAACAAGTTCTTCAACATCATTAAAGCCATCATTGTCACTCATTCGCGTATGGATATGAAGCTCTACACGCTTTCCACCAGGATATGTATCTTCTTTGACTTCCTTTTCGCTTGTCATTATAGCCTTGGCCATAAGAACATTCTCGTTATCGAAAGTGTCGAATTCAATATTTCCTCGAACTAGAATTTGATCTCCAATATTAAGATTCTCATTCAAATGTTCAAAAATTTCATTTTCTGCAAAAAGTTTAACGCCTAGTGTCCTAGCTCCTGACACTATTGCCATGATTACGAGCATCTTATTATTCTTTATAGGTCTAGAATCAAATGCAAAAACTTCCCCGTCTAAAATAACCTGCTCTTTCTGCCCTACATAATCATCTATCTCGGAAATAGTAATTGGATTCCCCTTGAAGCTCTTGCCAAACAGCACACCAGGGGCCAAATCTTCCACCTTTTGCTTCTTTCTTCTATAGTTATTCTCATATTTGTTGCTTTCTTGTGAATTTAAGTTTGCATCTTCACTTTGTGCAATTGCTGCTTCTGATTGAATAAACATGTAATGAAAGTCAATTTGGCTCTTTGCGCCAAGCGACTGAGACAACCGTCTTTTCATTTTCGATTCAAAAGAAAGAGGCATCACAAAATTAAGCCTGGTGTCGATCTTCATCACCAAGCTTTCCTTGTCTATACTTACATGCGTAAATTCGATGTCTATTCTATCTGCATTCATTCCTGAAGCTTTCTCAAGCTCCTCAATGGATAGAACTTCCTTAGGAATTTTAATCATCCTCAATAATCTCCAATAATCTATCTAAAAGTTTGTCCTCAGGGACTTTATCAAGTATCTCCCCGTGGGCAAAAACTAAACCTTCTCCTTTACCGCCAGCAATTCCGTAGTCAGCCTCTCTTGACTCTCCTGGGCCGTTAACTGCGCAACCCATAACCGCAACCTTTAATGGTCTTTTACCTTTTGCATGACGAATAACGCCTACTTTCTCTAACCTCTCTTCAGCCTCGTTAGCCAAAGCAATTAAATCAATCTCTGTTCTACCGCATGTTGGGCAAGACACAATTTCTATAGGCTTATCTCTAAGTCCAACAGTTTCAAGAATCTTCTTTCCCCAAATCACTTCATTAACTGGATCATCAGTAAGCGACACTCTCATAGTATCTCCAATGCCTGCTAGTAAAAGAGACCCAATGCCAACAGCTGACTTCAGCTTGCCGTTTGCTGGCGTTCCTGATTCAGTAATTCCAATATGAATTGGATGGTCAGTCATACCCTTAAGAAGCATATGGGCATCATAATTCATCTTAACATTTGAAGATTTAATTGAAACAACAAGTTGATCATATCCCAAATCTTCGATAATTTTAAGAGTTGCCGCACCACTCTCGGCCAAAGCCTCTGCTGTAACCCCGCCATGCTTCTCTCTAATATCTTTCTGAAGAGAGCCGGAGTTCACACCTACTCTTATAGGTATATTTCTCTCTTTTGACTTATCAATTACTTTCTTTACATTCTCTATGCTTCCAATATTTCCAGGATTAATACGGATTTTATCAGCACCAGCATCAATTGCAGCAAGTGCAAGTCTATAATCAAAATGAATATCAGCAACTAAGGGCAGGTCTACTTGTTTTCTAGCCAACCCAAAAGAATCAGCCGCTTGCATATCAGGTATAGCAACCCTTGCAATATCACAACCAGCATCTTTTAATTCATTTAATTGTCTAACAAAAGAAACCGTATCTCTAGTGTCAACATTTGTCATAGATTGAATTGATATTGGCGCTCCTCCACCAATTACAACTCCGCCGCAATTAACACTTTTAGTCATGATACCACCTTCATTTATTCCTAAAACAATTTGAAAACATCATTAAATGTCACCACTATCATCAATCCAAATAGCAGAAAAATACCAACCATGTGAATTATTCCTTCCACACTATCTGTTATTGAATCACCAGTTATCATTCTTAAGAGAACAAAGAAAATCCTGCCGCCATCAAGTCCTGGAATCGGAAACATGTTAAATACTGCCAAATTCAAACTAATAAGTCCAAATATTGTAAGTACTGTTTCAACTCCGTAGCTTCTAGCATCATCAACAATCTTCACCATACCAACTGGGCCAGAAATATCTTTTACACCAACATCACCTTTGACTAGCATAACAAACGATTGGAGGATTGCTTTATTCAACTCAAGCGTTCTATCAAGGCCATATGACATGCAGACATAAGGATTCCTCGTAGACTCAGACACAATTCCTATAACATATCTTTCATCTGTCTCACTATATTGAGGTTCAACAAAGATAGTTCTAGCTTTGCCATCTCTCTCAATACCAATCTCTAACTTTCCATCATTATTATATGATGAAATAGTGCCAGTAAAGTCCGTCCATTTCTCAAGTTTCTTATCATTAACAGAGACAACCTCATCTCCAACTTGAAAACCAGCTTCAGCAGCTGGGGAATTCTCGACAACCGTCTTAATCGTCTTAGATGGAACTCCACTTATCATTAGTGCAATAGTAATGCAAAGAATCGCAACAACGACATTCATAGTACTTCCCGCGATTAGAATAGCTATTTTCTCAGATGGTTTTTTGTTATTGAAAGCTCTAGGATTCTCAGTCTTATCATCCTCGCCTTCCATTGCGCAAAATCCGCCAAAAGGAATTAATCTAAGGGAATATTCGGTCTCCCCCCTTTTAAAGAAAAAAAGTCTAGGTCCAACGCCAACCGAGAACTCGTTGACTTGTACCTTGCACATTTTTGCAATAATGAAATGGCCAAATTCATGCGGAATTATAATAACCATCATCATTAGAATAAACAATAAAGCTGTTATCATGTATGTAAATTTACTCTCCTATTATTCTTCTTGCCATTAACCTAGATTCTCTATCTACAGCAAGGATTTCTTCGACTGAAGTAGGTTCAATGCTATTGTGCTTATCAAGAACCTCACCGATAGTATTCTGAATATCCAAAAAACTAATTTTTCGATTAAGATACATAGCAACTAACTCTTCATTTGCTCCATTTAAAGCTATAGGATAACTCCCACCAAGTCTTAAAGCATCATATGCATAAGCCAAACACTTAAATGTATTCATGTCAGGCTTCTCAAAATGCAAGTCGCTTGCCTGCGTAAAGAAATCAAGGGATTCTCCCTTATATGGTAATCTATTAGGATAATTAAGTGCTAATCCAATTGGAATTCTCATATCAGGATTGCCAAGCTGTGCCATAACAGATGAATCCTCGAATTCAACCATAGAATGAACAATACTTTGAGGATGTACATGGACATCAATCTTATTTGCCGGCACATCAAAAAGCCATTTTGCTTCGATTACTTCAAGTCCCTTATTCATTAATGTTGCAGAATCAACAGTTATCTTTCTACCCATCGTCCATTTCGGATGCTTAAGAGTTTGTTCCAATGTAACATTCTCTAGTTCTTTTAAAGAATATCCTCTGAAAGGTCCACCTGATGCAGTCAAAAGTATTCTTTTAATAGTTTGTTGCTTATTTCCCATCAAGCATTGGAAAATTGCGCTATGTTCGCTATCTACAGGTAGCAATTTAACATTATGCTCTAAACAAAGATTGGTAACAAATGAACCTCCAGCAACAAGTGTCTCCTTATTTGCAAAAGCAATATCTCTGCCCTGTTTAATTGCTGCGCAAGTTGGAGCCAAACCACTAATTCCAAGAAGCGAATTCAAAATGATATCTGAATCTACTTCACAAATATCACATAGCCCGTTCTCTCCGGAAAACACCTCAATATCCTTATACAAAGACTTAATTCTAGAAGCATCCTTATCACTTCCAACGCTTACTGCACTTGGATGAAACTCTTGAATCTGTTCAATTAGTGTATCAATATTGCTATGACAAGTTAGTCCTGCAACACAAAACTTATCTGGATTATCCCTAATGATATCCAAAGTTTGCATTCCAATAGAACCTGTACTTCCAAGTATTATTACTCTTTTAATCATATATATGCCTTACCTATTAGTCCTACATAAACAATGCTATATAGTAAAATACTAGTGGTGCAACAAAAATTACACTGTCGAATCTATCTAGAATTCCACCATGTCCCGGTATCAAGTGTCCATAATCCTTTACGCCCATCTTTCTCTTAAAAGCAGATGCTGTAAGATCTCCTGCTTGAGAAAAAGCTCCGCCGAAAAATCCAATAATAATGCAATCAATCAAAACAGCTGGTTCGAAAACATATCCAAATAGTCCACAGAATAATGCCGCTCCAATTACGCCTCCAACTGCACCTTCGATAGTTTTCTTAGGGCTAAGATGTGGACACAACTTATGCTTTCCAAACAAATATCCTGTGAAGTATGCCATTATGTCTGAGCCAAATGAAGCGATGATAACTAGCCATACAAAATAACTATATTCAGTCTTATCTATCAAGATTA
Organism: Clostridiales bacterium; assembly: GCA_012510935.1. The sequence goes on along the minus strand of JAAZHB010000196.1, from coordinate 4,256 downwards.
GGTGGAATGAGAAGAATACAACATATACTAGACCCAAAACAGTAGCCATCGCGTCATATGGTCCTCTTTTCTCAATATCCCAGCCAACCATCATTCCAGATACTATTGCAACAATTAGCCATGCCATTAAATAGTATGGTTTATCTCCAACAATAAAGTGTGCTACAAATAAAATAGTAATAAGAACATAGGCTAGATTCTTGCTAGGGTGTATTCCCATAGCTTCCCAGCCATTAAAAAATTCTGTAATTCCTACATAACAGATAATTGCAGTCAAAGCGGCAAGAGGCAATCCTCCAAAATAAAGGATAGCTATTACAATTGGTGCCATTACAAGGCCTGATATAACTCTCGTCTTCATTACTTGTCTTCCTTCTCTCTTCCTCCGAAACGTCGCTTGCGAAGAGTGTATTTATTAATCATTTCTTTATACTCTGCAGGAGCAAAGTCCGGCCAAAGTGTATCAGTAAACATTAATTCACTATAGGCAGATTGCCATACAAGAAAATTAGATATTCGTTCTTCCCCGCTTGTTCTAATTATTAAATCAGGATCTGGGATGTCATAGTGCTTCAATCCAGTATATAAATATCTACTTATATCAGCTTCGGTAACATCTTCAATAGTACCATTCAATGCTAGCTCTTGTCTTTCAACAAAAAGTTCATTTACTGCACGAACAATCTCATCCCTGCCTCCATAATTCAGAGCAATGTTAAAGTTGAGACCGTCGTTAGCTGCAGTGGATTCAAGCATCCTGTCGATTGCATCTATTGAAGCTTGTGGAAGCATATAATATTGACCAAAAATATTAATATGGACGTTATTATCATTCAATTCTTTTAATTCAGAATTGACATATTTAACAATAAGATTAAATATGCCTGTAACTTCTTCAGTGCTTCGTTTCCAGTTCTCTGTCGAAAAAGCATAAACTGTTAAGTTCTTAATTCCTAAGTCAGATGTTGCAATAACAATCTTCTTCATAGATTCCATGCCAGCATTATGACCGACAACTCTTGGTACAAAATGAGCTTTAGCCCATCTTCCATTGCCGTCCATTATTATTCCCACATGTGCAGGTAAATTGCTTGTATCAGCCATGATTTCTCCTTACATAAATATAGCAAAACGTGGCCGAAACCACGTTGCACTATAACTTATTATTTGACAACTAATTTAAACTTCGCTAAGTTCTTTATTCTTATCCTCAATAATTTCATCAACATGCGAAATAGCATTGTCGATAATCTTCTGAGTATCGTCTAGAGCTCTCTTCATGTCATCCTCAGTCATCTCTCCATCTTTCTCCTGCTTTTTCAACTGTTCATTGACATTTCTTCTGAGGTTACGAATGGCAATCTTTGTCTCTTCGCCATATTTCTTAACATCTTTCTTGAGTTCTTTACGTCTTTCCTCTGTCAATTGTGGAATTGCAAGAATAATTACCTTTCCATCATTTGATGGATTAATTCCAATATCAGCAGTGTTAATTCCATGCTCAATATCCTTAATGCAGCTTGCATCAAATGGTTGAACCTTTAATGTTCTTGGTTCAGGTACTGAAATATTTGCAAGCGCTTTAAGTGGTGTAGGAGTACCGTAGTATTCAACCATAACTTTATCTAGAAGTGCAGGATTAGCTCTTCCAGCTCTTATTGTGTTCAGATTCTCCTTAAGATTCTCATATGATGCCTGAATCTTTTCTTCGAGGTTCTTCTTATGCATAATAATCTCCTTTTGTAAAATAATTCTTTATTGAATGAGTGTTCCTACATTCTCTCCGCTTATAACTCTCATTAAGTTACCTTCTTCTGCTAATGCGAAAACATATATTTTTGTCTCTGTATCTTTACAGAGTGTTGCCGCAGTCAAGTCCATAACTTTTAGATCTTTCTCTATTATATCCATATAATCTAACTCATCATATTTGACAGCCTTTGGATCGACATTCGGATCTGCTGAATATACTCCATCTACATTCTTTGCAAGAAGTAAAACCTCTGCTCCAATTTCTGCTGCTCTTAGAGCTGCTGTTGTATCGGTGGTAAAGAATGGACTACCAGTTCCACCACCAAAGATTACAACCTTTCCGTCATTAAGATAATCAAGAGCTTTTCTTCTTGAATATCCCTCGGCCATATCTCTTATCTCTATAGCTGTCATAACTTTCGCCTCACAGCCTATTGAAAGAAGTGAATCTTGGAAAGCCAAAGCGTTCATAACTGTAGCCAGCATTCCCATGTAGTCAGCAGTTGGGCGATCAATATGTTCGCCTGTCCTTCCTCTAAAGAAATTACCACCACCAACTACGATACCTACTTGTACACCAGAATCTACAATTTCCTTAATCTGCTTTGCAGTCCTAAGGGTCATCTCTGGGTTTACACCAAATTTATCGTCGCCAGCAAGTGCTTCTCCGCTAAGTTTAATTAAAACTCTCTTGTACTTTATTGCCATTGGTAATGTTTCCTTTCGCTCTTGCTATTCTAAACAGACTTTGATGCAACTTCTTCTGTAAGTTTACTGATAAAGTTCTCAACTGACATTTCTCCAAGTTCTCCGGCTTTATTGGATCTAACTGTAAGAGTGTTACTTTCAGCTTCTTTGTCACCAATTACACAGATATAAGAATCTCTTGCATTACGAGCTTCTCTAATCTTATAACCTATTTTCTCATTTCTAAGATCAGCCTGAACTCTAAGACCTACAGCCTCACATTTAGCAGCAACTTCTTTTGCATATTCAGAATTAGCTTCTGTTACAGTGAGAAGTTTAACCTGTACTGGTGCGAGCCATAGAGGGAATTTGCCAGCAAAATGCTCAATTAGAATTCCGATAACTCTTTCAATTGATCCATATGATACTGAATGAAGCATAATAGGTCTATGCTTGTTGCCATCTGAACCAATATATGAAATATCGAACCTTTGAGGCATCTGAATATCGCATTGAACTGTTGCACATTGCCATGTTCTTCCAAGTGAATCCTCAATATGGAAGTCTAGCTTAGGACCATAAAATGCACCATCGCCTTCATTTATCACATACGGAACGCCAACCACTTCCATTGCCTTTGCAAGAGCTGATTCACACTGTTCCCATTCTTCGTCAGTGCCCATTGAATCTTCTGGTCTAGTTGAAAGCTCGATATGATATTTAAAGTCGAATACCTTATACATTCTATCAATAAACTTTACTCTTTCAACAAGTTCATCCTGTAACTGGTCCATTGTCATATACATATGAGCATCATCTTGGAAAAAAGTTCTAACTCTGAATAGCCCATGTAGTGCACCCGATAACTCATGTCTATGTACTTGTCCAATCTCAGCGATTCTTGCAGGCAAGTCTCTATATGACCAAATTTTATTCTTATAAATTAAAATTGAACCTGGGCAATTCATTGGTTTAATTGCATAATCTTCACCATCAATCTTTGTAAAGTACATATTATCTCTGTAATGATCCCAGTGACCTGATGTCCTCCATAATTCTTCATTTAGAATTACCGGCGTCTTTACTTCAACATACCCATATTTCCTATGCTCCTGTCTCCAGAAAGCTTCCAATTCATTTCTGATTACCATTCCATTTGGAAGGAAAAATGGAAATCCAGGACCTGCTTCTGAGAACATAAAGAGTTCCATCTCTTTACCAATCTTTCTATGGTCTCTCTTCTTTGCTTCTTCAATTCTATCAAGATATTCCTGCAATTCCTCTTGAGTTGGGAAGGAAGTTCCATATATTCTCTGAAGCATCTTGCGATCTGAATCACCTCGCCAATATGCTCCTGCTATACTGGTAAGTTTAAATGCCTTTACAACGCCAGTTGTCTCAACGTGTGGACCTGCACATAGGTCAGTAAACTCCCCTTGCTTATAGAAAGAAATTATTGCATCTTCAGGAAGATCATTGATAAGTTCAACCTTATAGTCTTCGTCCTTATCAGCACAGAACTTAATTGCTTCGTCTCTAGAAAGCTCAAATCTTTCTAGTGGGAAATTCTGCTTAACAATCTTCTTCATTTCCTTCTGAATCACAAGAAGGTCCTGGTCTGAAATCTTATAATCAAGATCTATCTCATAATAGAATCCATCTTTAATCGATGGACCAATAGCAAGTTTTGCCTCAGGCCAGATTCTCTTAATAGCCTGAGCTAGAATATGAGATGAGGTATGTCTAAATCTATCTCTCACTTCTTCATTGTTGAAGTCAATCTTTTCTTTGCTCATATACTCTCTCCTTATTAATTT
>JAAZHB010000195.1 GCA_012510935.1 Clostridiales bacterium | reverse complement strand
TTTTTTGTACAAAAATCGAATTAACAGTTTTTCCCATAGACTTGACTTGCTAGAATGTAATAAAATAAGACTATAATAGTATCGGAGGCGATGTATATGAAGAAAAATATTAGAATAGGAATGATAATTGACGATTTGCTGGCTAATCCATGTAAGAAATTTGAGTCGAGTTTTTTTTGCAATAAATATGACATCGCTAAGTCGAGCCTCAGCGAGGATATGCGTCTGATTAATGAAGTTTTTAAGAATAACGGCTCAGGAAGAATAATCAGTGTCCCCGGAGTTGGCGGTGGAATCAAGTATGTCCCGGGGATTTCTGAATCTTCAATCATTAGTTTGCAAGAGAAGCTGTGTGAAATGCTTTCCGACCCATCAAGACTTCTTGGCGGTGGTTTCCTATATACTTCCGACATCATGTTTGATGGACAGTTCATACAATCAATGGCAAGGGTTTGGGCACAATGCTTCTATGATAAGGGTGCAAGCTGCGTGGTTACAGTTGAGACAAAGGGTATTCCTTTGGCAGAACGAACTGCTGAGATGTTGAATCTTCCTCTTGTGGTAATACGGCGTGAAGCGATGTATTCAGAGGGATCAACAGTTAGTATTAATTATTTTTCGGGTTCTTCAGATAGAATTCAGAAGATGTCAATATCGAAGAGAGCGGTTGAACCTGGAACAAAAGCTCTTATAATAGATGACTTTATGAGAGGCGGAGGGAGCATTAAAGGCATCGTTGAAATCCTCTCAGAATTCGATGTAGAGGTAGTTGGAGTGGGCGTTGCTTTTGAAACTAAAGAGCCTACCAAGAAAAAAGCCAAGTACTACACTTCAATCGTATGCATAGATGAAATTAATGAAGATGAGAAGCGCATTAGGCTATCTCGTAATGATAAGCTTCTTGAACAAATTAGCGGTATAGAATATAATTAATGTTGACTTTAACTGTAAAGGGGAAAAATATGCTTGATATTTCAAAATATAAAAGAATTCATTGCTTAGGAATTGGTGGAATTGGACTTTCCGCCGTGGCTGAGATTCTTGCTGATAATGGACATATTGTTACAGGAAGTGATATTAAGAAATCAGATGTAACAACTAATTTGGAGAATAAGGGAATAAAGGTTTATTATGCACATGAAGCAGAGAATGTAGAAGGTGCAGATGCCATCGTTTATTCTAGCGCAGTTTCTGATGAAAACCCAGAGGTGATAAGAGCTAAGGAGCTTGGACTGCCTCTCTTTTCACGAGCAGAAGTTCTTGGTTTCCTGATGGATCACTATAAGAACAGCATTGCAATTTGTGGAACGCATGGAAAGACAACTGTAACTTCTATGACATCATTAATACTTCGTAATGCAAATTACAAGCCAACTATTTTGGTAGGTGGTAATCTGCCTGAAATTAACGGAAATGTCGAGATTGGTAGCAACGAGTATTTTGTTACTGAAGCATGCGAATATATGGATAGCTTCCTTTCTCTTAGACCTAATCTAGGGGTTATTCTGAATATTGACTCTGACCACTTGGATTATTTTAAGGATATCGATCATATTGTAAAATCGTTTAGAACTTTTGTAGATAAGGTTCCAGAAGATGGAGTTATTATTGCTTTCGGAGATAATCCTTTTGTAAAAGAAGTTCTGAAAGACAGAGCAAATAAGATTACATATGGATATAGCGAGAAGAATGACTTCTACGCAGAGAATATTGTTTTCGACGAGAAAGGCTTTCCGGAGTTTGATCTTTGTCATGATGGACATAGGGTTGCTCATATTCACTTATCTGTACCGGGAGAGCATAATGTGCTTAACTCGATGGCAGCATTTGTTACAGCAGCTTATCTTAAGGTGGCTATTCCAGTTATCACAGAGACTTTGAGAGCTTTTGGTGGAACCCACAGAAGATTTGATTTTACTGGCGTCACATCTAATGGAGTAAGGGTAATTGATGATTATGCGCATCACCCAACTGAAATAAAGGCAACTCTTTCTGCAACAAAGAATGTTAAGCACGACAAGCTGTGGCTAGTATTTCAGCCACACACATATACAAGAACAAAAGCATTGTTTAATGATTTTATAAATGCATTTGATGACACTGATGCTTTGATCATCACAGATATATATGCAGCAAGAGAGAAGAATGTCTACGATATTTCATCATATAAACTAGTTTCAGCAATGAAAGAGAAGTATCCTGATAGAGAGATATATTATGTTCAGGACTTTGATGATATTGTAAGATTCCTTCAGCGTAACGCAGGTCCTGAAGATATTATAATGACTATGGGAGCTGGCGATGTATATAAGGTTGGAGAGATGCTTGTTGAAGGTGAGTAATCACTTTTATAATTTCAATGAAGTATTAAACAAGGAGTAAGTATGAATATACAAGAATATAGAGATTATGAAGCTGATAGAATAAAGGCAAATAGACAAAGGATGGAAGCTGGCGTTGAGTTTGTGGATATTTTTACAGCATATATTGATGATGAAGTTGAGATAGAAGCTGGTGCTTTTATTGCAAATAATGTAACTTTAAAGGGCAAGACCATTATTAGAGCGGGTGCAACAATAGGTCAGTCTTCGGTAATTAAGGACTCAGAGATTGGCGCGGGCACTTCTGTTGAAGCATCTTATATATATGAAAGCAAGATAGGCGAGAATACGAGCGTTGGACCATTCGCCTATATTAGACCAGGAAGTGTGATCGGAAATGGTTGCAAGGTCGGAGATTTTGTAGAAGTAAAGAATTCTACAATGGGAGATAGCAGCAAATCTGCTCATCTAACATATATCGGCGATGCAGACATCGGAGAGAGAGTTAACCTTGGGTGCGGTGTAGTTTTCGTTAATTACGATGGCGCGGTAAAGTATCGCTCAACTATCAGTGATGATGCTTTTGTAGGTTGCAACACTAATATTATTTCTCCTGTCAATGTAGGAGAAGGTGCATATGTTGCGGCAGCGTCTACAGTCACAGAAGATGTTCCAGCTGATGCGCTTTGTATAGGAAGAGTTAAGCAGAGTATCAAAGAAGGTTGGGTTGCGAAACGTAAAATTCTAAAGAAAGACAAGTAGTTTACTAA
>JAAZHB010000194.1 GCA_012510935.1 Clostridiales bacterium | reverse complement strand
AGTTCAGCAAGGTGCTCAAATGCTTCATCAATAATTTCCTGTACAAGAACATCACCATCATCAATGTATTTCTTGCATGCATCAGTAGTAATTGTGAAACCAAAAGGAACTGGAAGTCCAATTTTTGTCATTTCTGCAAGGTTTGCACCCTTACCACCTAGAAGGTTCCTCATATCCTTAGAGCCTTCGTTAAACGAATAAACATATTTCATTTCTGCAAGTCATCCTTTCTTCTCTTTTACTTAAAAATTAAGTCTTTCTTCGATATATGCCTTAACATCTGATACTGGAACTGTTACCTGTTCCATTGTATCTCTATCTCTAATTGTTACGGCTTGTTGCTCCTGTGTATCGAAGTCTACACAAATGCAGAATGGAGTACCTATCTCGTCCTCTCTTCTGTATCTCTTACCTATAGAGCCTGATGCATCATAGTCAACCATGAAATGCTTTGATAGCTCTTGATATATTGGTAAAGCCACCTCTTCGAGTTTCTTGGATAGAGGTAGAATAGCAACCTTATAAGGTGCAAGTGCGGGGTGAAGTCTAAGTACAGTTCTTATGTCCTCCTTACCCTTTCCATCAACTAGAACTTCTTCATCATAAGCATCTACTAGGAATGCCAGGAGCATTCTCTCAACACCTACTGAAGGTTCAATTACATATGGTATATATTTCTCGTTTGTTTCTGGATCCAGATATGACATGTCCTGTCCAGAATGATTCTGGTGAGCTGATAAATCGAAGTCTGTTCTTGAAGCACAGCCCCACAGTTCTCCCCATCCGAATGGGAACTTAAATTCAATGTCTGTTGTACCATTACTATAGTGAGCAAGTTCCTCAGGATCGTGCTCTCTTCTTCTCATGCTATCTTCTTTCAAACCAAGGTTCTTAAGGAAGTCATAGCAATATTCTTTCCAATAATTGTACCATTCTATTTCAGTTCCTGGTTTGCAGAAAAACTCCAGCTCCATTTGTTCGAATTCTCTAGTTCTAAAAATAAAATTACCAGGTGTGATTTCGTTTCTGAAAGCCTTTCCGATTTGCGCTATTCCAAATGGAACTTTTTTACGAGCTGTTCTTTGAACATTCTTAAAGTTTACGAAGATACCTTGTGCTGTCTCTGGTCTTAAATAAATCTCTGCAGCTGAATCATCAGTAACACCCTGATAAGTCTTGAACATAAGATTAAACTTTCTAATTGAAGTATAATCAACCTTACCACATTCGGGGCAAGGAATCTTATTCTCATTGATAAAGCTTTCTAGCTTTTCATTATCCCATCCATCGCATTGAATCTCTTCACCTTTTGCTTTCATGAAGTCTTCAATAATCTTATCTGCTCTAAATCTTGATTTGCAATTCTTACAATCTATCAAAGGGTCTGAGAAGCCTCCTACATGACCTGAAGCAACCCAAGTCTGAGGGTTCATCAAAATAGCTGCATCTAATCCAACATTATAAGGTGATTCTTGAACAAACTTGCGGAGCCATGCCTTCTTAACATTATTCTTAAGCTCAACTCCAAGCGGACCATAATCCCACGTATTAGCGAGTCCACCATATATTTCTGAACCAGGGAAAATATATCCTCTATTTTTTGCCAACGAAACAAGTTTATCCATCGTTATAGTTCTATCTTCGTTACTCATTAAAACTCTCCAAATTTAATTTTTTGTTTTCTGAATATAATCAATATTCTAATTATCTATGTTTTGACAACAAAAAGCTAATATTATTATTAATAATAATAGCGTAGATTTTGCGTTCTACGCTATTACACACATATTATGTTATAAATTACTTGTCTTCATCGTCAGCTGCGTTCTCAACCGCTGAAGCTGTATCTAAATCAACGTCAACATCAAAGCCAAGAATGTCATCGCTATCATCCACGTTATCATCTTTCTTGCCAGCAGACTTCTTTGCCATCTTAGCTAGTTTAGAATTCTTAGCATCTATTTCATCAATCTTATCCTTAGCTCGCTCGCTTGCATCTGCAATCTTGTCAGCTGCTGAATCCATAAGATTTGAGAACTTCTCACTTGCTTTCTCGCCTGCTTCACTTAATTTATCAGAAGCATCATAAACCCAATCAGTGAACTGATCACTTTTCTCTGAATCCATAACCTTATTAAAAGCATTCTGACTCTTATCTGCAGCCTTTGAAGCAACATCCTTTGCAGCAGAATACATTCCTACAACCTTACCGTTGATATCAATCACTTCGCCTTTATCATTAACAAATTCTACTTCGCACTGGAAACCAATTGTTGCAATAATACCAAAAACTACACCCCATGGAACAAGTACAGCACCAACTACACCAGCAGTAAGTGGGAAATTCACAAGAATCTCATCGTCCTTCTTGATAATAATTCTTGACATATTTCCTTTAGCAACGATTTCCTTCATCTTCTTGTATAATTCTGAATCTTTGAAATTACGTGCATCAACAGAATCATACTCATTATTAATCATCTCTTCGATATCAATAATAGCATCTACAACACTGCCATCAGCAGCTTCAAGAGCTTCCTTTGCCTCCTTATAGGTGACGCCAGTTCTATCCTTTACAAGTTCAATCTTTTCTAATGTAATATCCATTCTAAACCTCCATATATCATACAGACTAAATTAAAGAATCATTAAGAACATCAGTATCTAGGTAATAAGACAGATATTCATTTAATATCACTCTAACTTCATCTTTAATATCTATCTTTAAATTCACCTTTTCAAAATTGCCTAACGGCTTATTTTGAAAGTAATTTAACACCTCTACTATATCAAACGACGGTCTTTTTATCAATATTTGAGAATTTGTTTTCACTCTCTCGCCACATTGCTCGCAGAGAATACCGCCTGCCGTAACAGAGAATAAATATGGTGTGCGAATTTTTGAATTTTCAAAAAATTCATATAACGGCTTACCACAATTAACGCAGCATTTCAATTCCGGTGAAATTCCAAGTATTCTAAGTGATTTTGCAATATATGCATACAATATCGTGTCAAAACCACTTTCGGCCTTTGAAATAGTCTCGAAAAACTCGATTGTCAAATCAAACAGTCTAGTAGCTGGTTTCCCCTCTGCTAGAACATCATTAAGATATTCCATCAACTTAGAAGCAATCATAAATCTATCAAGATTCTCACCAATCGAAAAGAAGCTTCTACGAACCTGCGCATTATTAATATTATATGAGTCCCGTCCCTTAAATATTTCATATTCTGCAAAGGTGAACGGCCTAATTGATAACGCAGACTTGCTTTTACCTCTTTCACTTATGGTTGTTCCTGCAGAAATCTTACCGTATGATTTAGTAAATACAGTTATCATTCTCCGATTTCCAGCTATTGATTTCTGTTTAAGGACTATTCCTTCGGTCGTAATTATCATTTTTTACTCGTCCTTATATCCAAAGTTTCGGATAGTTCTATCTGAATCTCTCCAATTCTCCTTTACTTTTACCCAGAGGCTTAAGAAAACTTTCGTACCTAGAAGAGCTTCTATCTCAAGTCTAGCTGCTTTTCCTACACCTTTGAGTTTCTTACCTTCCTTACCAATGATGATCGCCTTATGAGACTTCTTCTCACAATAAATTACAGCACTGATATCGGTAATATTCTCATGTTCCTCGAAAGACTCAATCTCTACAAAGATTCCATGTGGCACTTCTTCATTCAAATAACTGAGAAGTTTCTCGCGAATAATCTCACTTACGATGAATCTCTCAGGGTGATCAGTTGCCATCTCTTCTGGATAATACATTGGGCCCTCTACCATAAAACCAGATAGCCTTTCCATTAGTTCAGGTACATTAGCCCCGTTAATCGCCGATGTTCCATAAATATCTTCAAATAGTCCCATCTCTTCATATTTATTATATAATTCAAGATACATATCTGGAGTCATCATATCCATCTTATTAATCGCAAGAATCTTGGGGGTGTCAATCTCCTTAAGCATCTCAAGTACAACCTTGTCCCCAAGTCCAAAATCTTTGGTGCCGTCAATCATTAAAAGAATAACATCAACACCTTTTAAAGTATTAACTGCAGTCTCATTAATTGCTGAACCAAGCTTTGTTCTAGGCTTATGAATTCCTGGGGTATCAAGAAATACCATCTGAAGTCCGTCTCCATCAAAAGCATTTAAGTCAGTAAAGATTCCCGTAATTCTATTTCTTGTAGTTTGCGGTTTACTAGATGTAATCGCAATTTTCTCTCCTAAAATGCTATTAAGTAGTGTTGACTTTCCAACATTTGGTCTTCCTATTATTCCAATGAACCCTGATTTCATTATTTTCTCCTTGTAATTTACCTTTTAAAATTGATACAAAACCATCAACCTGCTAACATGATTGATGTTTGCTGATGATTGCATCAAAGCCATTCGGCTTTATTATAAGTCTCTCTCAAGACCTATTGCATGAAGTACACATTCCTCTCGAGACCTCATTGCTCTTTTCTCATCTGGATCCATATGATCATATCCTAAGAGGTGGAAAATGCTATGAATACACAGATATGCTAATTCTCTCTCAATCCCTGTACCAAAGTCTTCTGCCTGCTGGATAGCCTTGTCATAACATAATACAACATCCCCAATCATAAGATTGCGCTCATCGTTATATACACTATCATTTTTCTGAGGTAATTGTTCAGAGCAATCATTGCTACCGTCGAATGAATAGCCTAGTTCAGAAAAAACATCATTTGATGATTCATATTGAGGGAAAGATAGAACATCAGTGACCTTGTCAATGTCTCGATATTCCTCATTAATATCTTTTATCTCATCTGCTGTAACGACGCTAATGCTGAGTTCAATCGGCTCGTCAAAGTCTTTATAATAATTCTTAAAATATCCGTCCTCAATTTCATCACCAATATCAAGTTCACCTTGGCATATCGTCAATTCGCTTCCAATTGCTAGTCTAGCTGCTAGTTCAATATTTGATTTAGTTTTTGGGCTAAGCAATTCTTTTTCATCATCATAATTGATGTACATTACACACTCTCTTTCTAAATACTTCTAAGATTTAAACTAAATATGCTATGCTTTATTTATACGCTTGGTTTTATCATATTCATTATAAGCAACAATAATTCTTTTTACTAACTCATGCCTTACAACATCAGCTTCTGTAAAAAAGCTAAAAGTTATTCCTTCAACATTTTTGAGAGCCTTAGAGGCTTCTACAAGTCCAGACATAACTCCTTTGGGAAGATCAATCTGTGTTACATCTCCTGTAACAATGACTTTTGAATCCATACCCATTCTTGTTAGAAACATCTTCATTTGTTCTCTAGTCGTATTCTGAGCTTCATCAAGAATTATGAATGAGTTATCTAGTGTTCTTCCTCTCATATAAGCAAGCGGGACAACTTCTACGATATTCTTCTCTCTAAGCTTCGTCGCTGCCTCTTGCCCCATAATATCGTAAAGAGCATCGTAAAGCGGTCTTAGATATGGGTCCACTTTCTCTTGCATGTCTCCAGGCAGAAAACCAAGTCTCTCTCCAGTTTCAACAGCGGGTCTTGTGAGAATTATTCTGTCTACTTCTTTATTCTTAAATGCTGTAACAGCCATTGCACAAGCGAGATAAGTCTTGCCAGTTCCTGCTGGTCCTATGCCGAAAACCATATCATTATTTCTTATTCTATCGACATATTGCTTCTGCCCCAAAGTCTTAGGTCT
>JAAZHB010000193.1 GCA_012510935.1 Clostridiales bacterium | reverse complement strand
TCTGTCTATTCTCAACTAATTGTCTATTAATAAAACCTTCTTTAACCTTGTCAGTTAGACTTCCAGTAGTTAAGTTCTTGAATTTCTTTGCGCTTATAAGTCCTGCCTTCTCCCATAAACTCCAAATTGATTTCATCCTTTTAACAACAACCGAACTAGGAACATCTCCGCCCTTATCTTGGTTTGATTTTCTTGATACTAAAACCTTATTATCTACTGAATCATCTTTAATAAAACATTGTGGTACAATATGATCTACCTCATAGTGCGGCAGCTCCATTATATCAAGCTTTGTTCCTGTATATGCGTCCTTTCCATTTTGCATAAAATACAAGTATAATTTCTCATTGTTGAGGGCTGACTCATTTTTCTCATATTGCTTCAGCTCATCATAAACATCTTTATTCTTTTCTTCAAACTTGTCATACAACTCTTTCGTTTTTTTATAGCGAGATTTTGTGCGCCCTCCATCAGGGCCTTTACTCATTTCAATTACAATTCTGCTAATGTTCTCTCTTCCGAGAAATCCCTCTAGTTCCTTAATAATTTGTAAGCTTTGCCATATACCCTTCTTTACCTTTGGAGAACCAGCAAGTTCATCGACTACTTCATAAGTTATTCCTTTATCTAAAGCCTTAGTTTGAGCTTCTTCTATCACTTTCTTAAAAGAATATCTTTCTGCTGTTGCACCAGAAACAAGACGCATGAAATTGTCATACCCGGCTTCTTTTAGTAACTCAATTATTGTTTTATTTGTTCGCTCATCTCTAATGCCATCGATAAGCTTCTTTGATAGATTTCCAAAGCCCTTATAATGCTTATTTGATAGCTTCTCAGCTTGTACATCCGTCAATATTTGCCATTCTTGATTTGCGCTTTTTATTCTAGCCTGAAGACTCTTCTTGTCAGTGAAAATTGTTTGCCATTTTACAATCTCATCGAATAAGTCTCTATTATCACTAATAGTCTCTGCCTTAATTCCCATCTTTGTCAAATCAATAAAAGTCGACATGCTACTATTAAAGCTTGGTTTACCATTAACTGACTTCTTATCGATTCCGAACAATTCAGTAGTTGTAATGTGCTTCTCGTTGTACAAAAATTTAATTACATCATCCTGATATACCTTCTTTTTCTTCTGGAAGAGCTGAGTTACTATTTCTCTTGTGAACGCTTCACCAAAATAATTCTTTTGACGAGAACCCTCCAAATAGTAGCCTGAAGTAATCAACTCGTTATATACACAGAATTCTTGATATAACAATGAGTTTTTAGGCAAAACCTTCTCATCAGGAAGATATGTACAATAACTTGTCATTCTTTCAATAAACTCAACACCTGATGCATCCCTATCAACCACATCATCAAAATTCCATGGAGTTATTTTGTCACTACTTTTCTTCTGCAGCCATGCAAAGTTAGATTTATCCGAATACTTCTTTCCATCATCGCCCTTATCGGCTTGCACTAGTGGACCAACAAAATATGGAATTCTAAATTTCATTAGAGATTGGATAATATAGTCTTCTCCTGATTTCTCTAAAAGGAATGGATAATACTTGCCTTGTTTTTCGATTATCTTGATCAATTCATACTCATGAACTTGGTATGGAATTGCACCGTTATCACTTATACGTTGCTTTAATAGATAAGTATCAAACTCCATTGACTTTGAGATTCTTTCTAAGAATTCCATATCTTCTCTTGATAAATTTGTACCTTCCCAATCAAAGTCTTTTCCCTCTTTAGGAAATTCTAAACCTTGAATCTCACTTGATATTGCAGCCTTAAGCTCCTTATAGA
>JAAZHB010000192.1 GCA_012510935.1 Clostridiales bacterium | reverse complement strand
GTATGGCATTATCGTCTTAACTCTATTTAATAAATTTCTATTATATATAATCTTTGAGTCGCTTGTAATATTTCCAGACACTAGAATCTGAATATCACTCTCCTTTACAGCGTAAAGAAGTCTTGTAAATAAGTTTAGCTTTATTCCATTATTGCCTTCATATGTGGTGTATTGGTTTGAGCTTCCATCAGGATAATCAAACTCTTTTTCCTTTGTATTTACGATAACATATTCATTAGTTAATTCTCCAAAATATATCTCTGGCCTTGTAATTTGGATTGCATCAATTGCCGATTCCGGAGGAATGTTGCCTACTATTACATCAGGCTGTCCACTTGCAGTTACATCTTTTACCTGTGATACAACCGAGCCATAACCATGAGTATACTTTAGGTGCATGTTAAGCCAGGTGTCACTGATTTTCTCTTCATCAATCTCTCTAGGTGATAAATATGTTTGATACTTGCCATCTTCACCACTATATCTATCAATATCAACATCATTAAAATGATAATATTGTCTGATACTTTGAGTCTGGTTATAGAACTGCTGAACTGGCTCATAATCATTAATTCTAATATTGCTTAAGGTCTGACTGTTCTCGTCAAGCACATCACTTGTAAGCGAATTGTCCGCCGCATATTCTTCAAGCTTAATATTGTCCAGTCCGTAAGCGTGCCTTGTATATTCAATATTATTATCTAGGTAATGTGTTTCTTTGTTAATCTCATCTGGACTTACAAGAAGGTTCTGCACTGCAATTGAACCAACCGCGCCGAGTGCAAGAACTGCCGCCATTGCAACAGGAACTCTTAGAAGCTTCTTCAGCTCCCCCTTCTTGATATGGAGTCCGATTGTAATTACCCCAACCACAGCGAGCACAATTATTGCTCTATAAACCCATAGGGTAACATGAACATCTGTGTATCCAGCTCCATATACAATTCCAGTATGCGAATGTAATAAATTAAACTGCTTTAAGAAAAAATCAATGCCAAGCATTATATAGAAAATCACTCCCAGTAGAGTAAGTTTACCCGATGCGATAGCTAGAAGCTTGTCTAAATTACTCGAATGAAGCTCGAAAGTTCTCTTTGGCTTATGCTGTCCAGCTTTTTTCTGAGCAGTGAACTGCTTACCAGTAAACATTTTCTCAAAAGGTGTGCCAGCGAAAGGATTTGACTCCTGCGATGTTCTGTCTTTTTCGGTTTCCTCTGTCCCATCATATTCCTCTTGCGCTTCTCTAAACCCTGCTCCTTCTGGATTGCCATAAGGATCTTCTGTCTCGCGCTCAAATACATCTGGGGTTCTAACAGAAAGCAGAATTGAATAGTAAACTAGTGTTACAATCACCATTCCAACGACTGCCGTAAGTGCGATATCGTTTATCTGTGTCAGATATTCTAGCTTGAAGATATAGAAAGAAACATCAATATTGAACAGCGGATCCTTGAGTCCAAAAGACGTGGCATTCATATACTTTAACGCATTAAACCATGTTGAAGAAGTTGCAATAACACTTACAATAAGTCCAAATAGAACCGAGAGCCCCCATGATATCTTGTTTAGCTTGCTTGCATCAGAGGTCTCATGTGACTCAATTTTCTTATAGTACCCTTCCTTTAGCGTTCTCAAATAGAATCTCATTAGAAGCGTCACAACAATTAGCATTGGAGTTCCAATCTTAAGCATCGTTAAGAATTTCTTCCAAAATACTGCTGTATATCCAAGGTCCTTAAACCACAGCCAATCTGAGATAACCCCGACGGTTGCACCAAAAAGCAGCACAACAATCGCAATTACAAGAACAATCGCTGCCGTCCTCTTTTTACTCTTGCGTTTTTTTGCTGTTTTATCAAACTTTATCGCTTCGTTTTCTTGTTTAGTTTTACGCTTAAACATAGGAACTCCTTATTAGTCACTCATCCATTAACATATAAAATTTTAGTACTATGCGGATTTGCTTCACCGCATTCAACAGATAAACCTCTATTATATAAAAGAACTCACAGCCGGCAGCATCGAAGCTACCGCTGCAAGTTCTTTAAACCATTACTAATAATTTCTATAGAAGGAATGAATCATCTGCGCCTGGTACAGAAGCAAATAGATTAGTTACCTTCTCAAGAACAGAACTAAT
>JAAZHB010000191.1 GCA_012510935.1 Clostridiales bacterium | reverse complement strand
TCTACAGCTATTATTTCTCTACAGCTAGATATTTCATCATGAGAATATCCGGCTGATAACTGAGCTTGGCCTTGCGAAGACCTTCGAGTCCCATATCTTCTTCACGGTTTAGAATCTCGACATCTGGGCAAACCTGAGAGATTAGATTTGCAAATTCTCTGTTCACCATAGTGTAAGCAGCCTCTACATCGGGAAGAGCTTTCTCAAAGTGGACATCAACAGCATAATCACCAAGTCTAGTTCCGGCAGTAAAGGCAACCGGCTCACCGTTCTGCTTTAGGATGGCTCCTATAAAACCAAGAGCATCAAAGTTAGTAAACATTTCGTTGATAGCTACTGTCTCAGCTTCTAAGTCCGAGTTATCTATCTCCTGATAGAATTTGGCAACAAAGTCTGCTGCTTCTGAAATAGTAGCTTCTGTAATCTCTTTGCCAGCTGAATCTACTAGACCCTCGCGATATTCCTTCCCAATAATATGGAAACTCCAGTCACCATTTCTTTCGAAATGTTTTATGTGGTTCCTCTTGCTGGATAGTTTGCGCCCAGGAAGCTTGCTTAATTTCTCAACGGCATAGCAATAATCAGCATCTTCACGAATCTCTGTAAGTTCGAATCTCCCGTCATAATATTTCTGGAATTCTATGAGTGTTTTATCGGTAAGGCCTCTGATTCTAAGCGGTAAGCCTTTCTCGTGAGAATCATTAATAATCATATCAACAGATTCACGCGGGTCACCGCCACCCTTAGGATAAGCATAAAGTCCTTCAGCAGGCATTGCTACTATCAGCCTGTCTCCGACAAAACTTATTTGCGGGTTATATTTATGTCTCCAGATATAAAGGTTTGCAAAGCTGTAATCTGCACCGTGACAGCCACTTGCACATATTACGGAATCTATTCGAGGCTTATCCGAAAGCTCGATATTTTTAAAGTTAATCATATATTTCTCCTATTTTCGATATGCGCTTATTATAGCATATTAATGGGGTAGTGAAACGCGTGTTTGACTTGATTTTGAAAAGAAAAAATGATAATGTTTTAGGGTATTATAAATAGAAAATTATAGAAGTAGCGAGGTGCGTTTATTCTGCGCTAAGACTACGGAAAGGAAATAAAATGGCTACAATTACAAAGGATATGATTATCGGAGAGGTTATTAACGAGCATCCAGAGCTAGTTCGTACTTTCTTTGCAAATGGAATGATGTGCATCGGTTGCCCAGCATCACAAGGAGAGAGCATTGAGCAAGCAGCACAGGTTCACGGACTTGACGGTGAGCAGCTCGTTTCAGCACTTAATGAAGCTCTTGCTACAGAAGCATAAGCACACAAGGAGAAATTAAATCAGGCCGTAAGCGATTGCAAATCGTTTATGGCCTGATTTTTCTTTATAAGAATTATTTTGTTTTTCAAATATAAATGGTAGGTTCAAGATGAACCTACCATTCTATCGTTTTCACTTTATTTCTAGAGGTATAGAATTATTCCTTCTCTACAAACTCAGACACATCTACAGCTTCAGCTTCAACCTCAACAGATACTTCTTCAGCTGGAGTCTCAGCATCAACAACATCTTCTTCAAAAGTCTCAGCTTCTGCCTTGTCGCCAAAAGCAGCCTCAACAGCAGGATCGTTATCTACCTCGTCAGCAGCCTTAGCTTCACAACCGCAAGTACAAGCTTCGTCCTCTACGCACTCACACTCGCAATCGCAGTCACAGTCAAATGCGAAGAATGATTTGATTGTCTTTAGCTCAGCAAGAATCTTACCAGCAACGAAAATAATAATTGCAAATGATACTGGTGAAAGAGCTGATTGCATTACATATGAGAATACATCCTTCATATTATCTGATAATGACATATCATAAGCAGCAAAGTACTGACTTAGGTATGAAATTGCTCCGCCAATAGCATAGCATGCATATAGTGCTAGGAAAATTGCAACTACATAGCAGACGATGCTTAATGTAGATTTGTTGCTGTTCTTCTTGTTTGTCTTCTTGTCCATTTGAAATACCTCTTTAATCTTTTCTAAATTGCATATATTTTAGCTTCCTTATAATAACATTTTTCGACTATCAAATGTGGTAATTATATGAAAACTACATAGTTTTAAGCCGAAAAAAACACAGGCACACACGAAATGCTCAATTATGGTTATGAAATCACAAACTCCAATCAATTGGCTCAATGTTATTGTCTTCTAGAAAGCAATTTGCCCTAGAGAAATACCTTCCTCCGAAGAATCCTCGGTATGCCGAAAGCGGGCTAGGATGTGGCGCTGTAATAATTAAATTGCGCGTACCAGTGGCTCTCTCTGCGTCGAGAATTAAATTTTTTTTCTTGCCGGCAGAAGCACCCCAAAGTATATAAACAAGAGGAGTCCCTCTGCTCGCGAGCTTTGCGATAATTGAATCTGTGAAAACTTCCCAGCCTTTGTCGTGATGAGAACCAGCCTCATGTGATCGAACTGTAAGAGCTGCATTTAATAATAAGACTCCCTGCTTTGCCCAAGGAACTAATATTCCTTCTTCGCAGTAATCACTGTTAGGTGGGCCAATGTCATCAGAAAGTTCCTTCATTATATTTACAAGTGATGGAGGAAGTTTGCACGCCTGAGGTACGGAGAAAGAGAGCCCATGGGCCTGACCTTCTTCGTGATAAGGGTCTTGCCCAAGAATTACAACTTTCGTGTCGCTATAGGAAGTGTAGCGCAGCGCATTAAAGACATCTTCCTTTGGCGGATAAACTGTACCCTTCGAATATTCACTTGTAACAAAATCCTTAAGATTCACAAAGTAGTCTTTTGAGAATTCCCCTGAGAGTATCTCATCCCAATCGTTTCCAATAATAGTGTTCATCATGGTCTATCTGCTGGCTCTCCAAGATAAACTTTATGGAGCCTTTCTCCAAATCCACAGATAATTTCGTAATTGATGGTTCCAAGTTTTTCTGCAAGCATTTCTGCCGTAATCTCATCATCGCCTGAACGACCCATTATGACAACCTCTGTACACATATCTACATGAGGCAGATCCGTTACATCAATCATACATTGGTCCATGCATATATTGCCAATAACCGGGCATCTTTGGCCATCTATAAGAACATCAACTTTACCGCTAAGACCCCTAGGATACCCATCCGCATAACCGATAGAAATTGTTGCAATTTGAGTGTCCCTCGTGCATACGAATTTGCGACCGTAACTCACACATGATCCCGCTGGGACTGTTTTAATATATGCTATATTGGCTTTAACTGACATTGCCGGTTTAAGGCTAGAGCAAGTCTCTTGCAAATAGCCGGATGGCGAGAAACCGTATAGAATAATTCCTGCACGCACAGCATCGTATTTTGCATTAGGGAAAACCATAGTAGCGGCAGAGTTTGACGCAAATTTCTTAGGATTGAATCCTTTGCCAGTAAGCATTTCTGCAAAATCATCAAAATGTGCAATCTGCTGCTCGGTATAAGAACGATCTTCTTCATCCGCCGATGAGAAATGAGTTAGGATTCCAACAATTTCCAAGCCGGGAAGTGCTGATATTC
>JAAZHB010000190.1 GCA_012510935.1 Clostridiales bacterium | reverse complement strand
TGGTGAAGGCGGTGGGAGTCGAACCCACGTCCAAGAACATTTCCGAAGGACTTTCTCCGAGCGCAGCTGATTATTTATATTTCGCTTAAGTCGTCGTCAATTCAGCAGACTACGGTCAAGCTATCCTGAAAGTCCCTTACGCTACCAGGAGATCACGCAAGGTTGTCCTGTATAAATTATGCCGGGTCTTAAGCCTACAGGGAAACCTAAGTCGACACGCGAGCTGACTAAGCAGCTAGTGCGAAATTGTTGTTTGTTTTAGCGTTTCTTTTTAAACGACCGCGTTTTATGTGGATCGGTACCACAGCTCGCTTATCCTTGTTCCACATACCTGTCGAAACCATTACGCCCCCGTAACGGTCGGTGATATAAATATGATACCACCGACAGATTGTTATTTAAACTATTTTCCGTACTTATTTAGAAGATCATTCTTCAGATCCCAGAGTTTCTGCGAAAGGTCAACCTTGTATGTCTGTGGGTTGTCGAATCTTAGAGACTCTTCCCAAAGAGTATCAACCTGCTTCATGCAATAGTCACGAATATCCTTGATATCGGGACAATCATAAACCTTCTCGCCTTTCACAAAGATAGGAACTAACAATTCTCTAACCTCATAATCATGAAGGACCTTACGCCTCCATGGATTAGTTGGGTCAAAAATCTCATAGTTGTCCTCGCTAGGAACCGGCTCATCGTAAAGTGCGATAACATCAGCTAATGCTTTGCCATGATCCTTTCCATAGAATCTATACACTTTCTTGAATCCAGGGTTTGTAATCTTCTCAACATTCTCTGATATCTTCATCTTAGGCACAATCTCGCCATCATCCTTCTTGACTGCAGCAAGCTTATATACACCTCCAAAAACAGGCTCGCTCTTTGCAGTAATAAGTCTCTCGCCAACACCAAATGAATCTATCTGCGCGCCCTCACGAAGGACATCGCCAATAATATGCTCATCGAGAGAATTTGAGATAACGATTGAACAATCCTGAAGGCCATTCTCATCAAGAATCTGACGAGCTTTCTTAGTTAAGTATGTAATATCTCCAGAGTCAATTCTTACTCCCATCTTTGATGGTTTCATCTCCTTGAATACACGAATCGCATTAGGAAGACCCGACTTAAGAACATTATATGTATCTATCAGAAGAACTGCATTGTCTGGATATATTCTTGTATATTCCTTGAATGCTTCATATTCATCGTCATAAGTCTGAACCCAGCTATGAGCCATTGTTCCAAGTGCATTTACAGTAAAATCTCTATCTGCGATTGCACAAGCTGTACCAACACAACCGCCAATATACGATGCTCTAGCTCCAAAGATTGCAGCTGATGTTCCATGTGCTCTTCTTGTTCCAAATTCCATGATTGGTCTGCCCTGAGCTGCTCGAACAATTCGATTTGCCTTAGTAGCAATGAGACTCTGATGGTTGATTGTAAGTAGAATCATTGTCTCAACGAATTGCGCTTGAATCAGTGGTCCTCTTACAGTCACAATTGGTTCATATGGGAAAATCGGAGTTCCTTCTTCAACTGCCCATACATCGCACTTAAAATCAAACTCTTTTAAATACGCTAAGAATTCTTCACTAAACTGCTCTTTGCTACGAAGATATTCTATATCCTCTGCAGTAAAATGTAAGTTGTCCAAGTATTTGACTAACTGCTCAACTCCTGCCATAATTGCGAATCCACCGCCATCTGGCACCTTTCTAAAGAACATGTCAAAGCAGGCTTCACAGTCTCTTACATCTGAATGGTAATAACCATTTGCCATTGTCAATTCGTAGAAATCTGCAAGCATAGTCAAGTTATAATTGTCAATCATTACAATTCTCCTTTAATTATCAATCTATTTTGATGATTCAGTGTCATCTTGAATAACACTTGTAGCTGCTTGGGACTTTGGATAATCTAGGATTACTGTAAGCCTCCAGAAAATTACCCCCACTGCAAGCATAATGATAACCAAGGCAAGAATAATGTCGTTGCTATTGTGGAAAAAATCTTTTATTTTATTCATAACTTTCCTTTCAAAAATATCCTAAACTTATTTTAGTATACACCTGCCACATAGCATTTGCAAACCGAAAACTTACTTAATAGTCGCTTTTAGTCGCTTGTTGGTTGAATATTATGTTATAATATGTGTGGTCTACAAGGAGGTAGAAATGCAACAAATAACAATTACAGCAAATGATGCTGAAAGAAGACTCGACAGATTCCTTAGGAAGTACTTACCGGATGCATCACTTAGTTCCATATATAAGATTATAAGGAAAGATATAAAGATCAACGGGCGCAGACAGAAAGAAGAATATATGCTTGTCGAAGGCGATATCATTGATTTATATTTATCCGATGAAATGATTGCTTCTCTTCGCAAATCCCTAAGTGGCAAAAGTCGTTCGAATAGCAATCGCAAGGCTCGTCGTAACTTCAAAATAATCTATGAGGATAAGAATATCCTTGTAGTAGACAAGCCTTATGGGCTTCTTTCGCATGGAGACAGTACGGAGAAGAAGAACCATCTTGCAAATCAGGTTAAAGACTATCTGATTGAAAGCGGGTCATTTAATCCTAGAGAGGAAAAGGTGTTCTCCCCTGCTCCTGCGAATAGACTAGATAGAAATACAACGGGTCTAGTAATCTGTGGCAAGACAAGTGAGGCTCTTAAGGGTCTTGGAAGTATGATTAGAGAAGACCATCTAAGCAAGTTCTATTCGACAATCGTTCATGGAGTTATTGATAAAGAGCTATATCTTGATGGTTATCTATTAAAGGACAATCGCAGTAATAAGGTTCGCATTCTTGACAAACCTGTGCCTGAAAGCAAGCAAATAATCACAATCGTGAATCCTATTTGTTCTTATGGCGACTATACACTAATTGAAGTTGAGCTTGTAACCGGGCGTTCTCACCAGATTAGAGCGCATCTTGCAAGCATAGGCCACCCGCTTATTGGAGATGTTAAATACGGAGGCAAGAAGGTGTTCGGTCTTACGACTCAGCTTCTTCACGCTACTAAGCTTCGCATTGATGAGGCTGTTCCGGGTCTCAAGTACCTCGAAAGCAAGACTTTCTCTGCACCACTTCCAGATGAATTTGACAGAGTAATTCGCGCAATTAAGAAAACCATTTAATCTAAACATAAATTTTGAGCAAGGAGAAATAATTTTGAAAAGTTTCTTAAAAAATCTACTAATTGACATTGTAATTGCGGTTGTTATCGCAAGCGCTATTCTTTTCTTCATAAAGCCAACAATTGTAAAGCAAACTTCTATGCAAGACACTTTACAACCTAATGACTATCTTATCATGTACAAAAGAGCGTATGCGCATAAAACACCTGAACGAGGCGACATCATTATTTTTGAGTCTAATCTAGTAGATGACGCTGGACGCACTAAGCTTCTAATCAAGAGAGTCATTGGTCTACCGGGCGATACAATCACAATCGCTGATGACCAGCTATATATTAATGGAGAGGCATATAATGAAGACTATTTAAGGGATGGAATTACGACAGGCTCTGTCCAAGATTTTGTAGTGCCAGATGATGAATACTATTGTCTAGGTGATAACAGAGTTGTAAGCGTCGACAGCCGTTCTGAGGAAGTTGGCTGTGTCTCAATTGATAGTATCAAGGGCAAGGCAGTTCTTCGTCTCTTCCCTTTCGACAAAATTGGTAAATTATAATGGGCAAAAGATCTAAACGAATAATAGCAAATAACAAGAAGGCAAGGCATGACTTCTTCATCGAGCAATCGTATGAAGTTGGTATCGTTCTGACCGGTACTGAGATTAAATCTATACGAGCAGGACGCGTTAGTATTAAGGAGAGTTTTTGCAAGATTGATCGCAGCGGAGAGCTTATGATTATTGGAATGCACATCTCACCGTATGAACAAGGCAATCGATTTAATGTGGAGCCTTTGAGAGAACGCAAGCTGCTTATGCACAAACGCGAGATTAATAAACTGATTGGCACGCTTAAGACCTCTGGTTTGACCCTCGTACCGCTTACTGTATATCTTAATGAAGCTGGATTATGCAAGCTAGAAATTGGTCTAGCTAAAGGTAAGAAGAACTACGATAAGCGTGAGGTAATTGCAAAGAAAGATGCTGAGCGTAAGATGGATAGAGCTATTAAAGGGTTACAACGATGAACAATTCAAATAACTTAAATATTCCAAAGGCTCCACCAAACAAGAGCCGTGACCGTGTTTATGACATCGCATTAGTAGCACTTTTTGCTGCATTAATGGCAATATGTTCATGGATTTCAATTCCGGCAACAGTACCTTTCACATTGCAAACCCTTGGAGTTTTCCTTGCAATAGGCCTGCTTGGCGGCAAACGAGGCACCGTTTCAATTCTGTGTTACTTGCTACTAGGAGCGGTGGGCTTACCAGTCTTTGCTAGTTTTGCTGGAGGCCTCGGTTATATGATGGGTCCTACTGGTGGCTACATCATTGGTTTTCTTTGCTCCGCACTTTCTATGTGGATTATTGAAAAGGTTTGTGGCAGGAGCTATAAAGTTCTTGTCTTCTCTATGTTCGTTGGACTAATTATATGTTATATTTTTGGAACCGCCTGGTTCATGTATGTATATTCAAGGTCTGCTGGACCAATCGGCCTATGGGCAGCCCTTTCTTTATGTGTAATACCATATATCGTACCTGATATTACTAAGATTCTAATTGCATTCGTTTTATGTAAGAAACTGCGTAGATTTGTAGGAGGATTCTAGGAAATGAGCAGAGTGGAGAGACACGAGCGAGAAAAGCTAAGCGAAAAGGAAGTAACTGAAATACCTTCTCACGACAAAGCCCCAAGTACGCCTGATGCCAAGAATACACAACCCACTAGC
>JAAZHB010000022.1 GCA_012510935.1 Clostridiales bacterium | reverse complement strand
CAAGCTTCCTTGAATCCCATGGAAGCAGCAATCTTAAATGCCATCTCTGATGAGTCAACATCATGGTATGATCCATCATATAGATCAATTCCAAGATCAACTACATTATAACCAGCAATTGGTCCCGACTGCATTGACTCAATGAATCCTTCTTCAATCTTAGGAATGTATTCCTTAGGAATAGCTCCTCCAACAATTGAGTTCTTGAATTCGAATCCTGAACCAGCTTCCCTTGGGTACATTCTGAATCTAACATGTCCATACTGTCCGGAACCACCAGACTGCTTCTTATGCTTGTAGTCTTCATCAACTTCCTGAGTAATTGTCTCCTTATAAGATACTTGTGGCTTACCAACGTTAGCCTCAACTTTAAATTCTCTAAGAAGTCTGTCAACAATAATCTCAAGGTGAAGTTCTCCCATTCCAGCGATGATAGTCTGCCCAGTGTCAGCATTTGTAAATGTTCTGAATGTTGGGTCTTCCTCAGCTAGTTTAGCGAGGGCAGCACCCATCTTCTCCTGGCCAGCCTTTGTCTTAGGCTCGATAGCGATCTCGATTACTGGATCTGGGAACTCCATTGATTCTAAGATTACTGGATGGTCTTCGTCACAAAGAGTATCTCCTGTTGTTGTCTGCTTTAGACCTACAGCAGCAGCGATATCTCCTGCGAAAACTTCCTCTAGCTCTGCTCTGTGGTTAGCGTGCATCTGGAGGATTCTTCCGATTCTCTCCTTCTTGCCCTTCACTGAGTTAAGAACATATGAACCACTCTTAAGCGTACCTGAATATACTCTGAAGAAAGCAAGCTTTCCTACAAATGGGTCTGCCATGATCTTAAATGCAAGCGCTGAGAACGGCTCCTTATCGCTAGTCTTTCTTTCAGCTTCTTCTTCTGTATCTGGGTCAATTCCCTTAATTGCTGGAATATCTGTAGGCGATGGCATGTAGTCTACTACGCCATCTAGCATCATCTGAACACCCTTGTTCTTGTAAGCTGTTCCGCAGAATACAGGGAATAGGTCGCCAGCAATTGTCTCTCTACGGATTGTTGACTTAATCTCTTCTTCTGTAAGCTCTTCACCGTCTAGGAACTTCATCATTAGTTCCTCATCACATTCAGCAACAGCCTCGACTAGCTTCTCTCTCCATTCCTTAGCAAGGTCCATCATATCAGCAGGAATTTCTTCCTCATCAATGTCTGTTCCAAGCTCATCAAGAACATCAAGAGCCTTCATCTTAACAAGGTCAATTACTCCCTCAAAATCTGATTCTTTGCCGATAGGAATCTGTACAGGAACTGCGTTAGCCTTTAGTCTATCATGCATCATTTCTACAACTCTGTAGAAATTCGCCCCAAGAATATCCATCTTATTGACAAATACCATTCTTGGAACACGATACTTTTCAGCCTGTCTCCATACTGTCTCTGACTGAGGTTCTACTCCGCCTTTTGCGCAAAGAACCATAACTGCGCCGTCTAATACACGTAGAGATCTCTCTACCTCAACAGTAAAGTCTACGTGACCCGGTGTATCGATTATATTAATTCTTGTGTCTTTCCACTGTGCAGTAGTTGCCGCGGAAGTAATGGTAATTCCACGCTCTTGCTCCTGTGCCATCCAGTCCATTGTTGCTGAACCATCATGTGTCTCACCAATCTTGTGAGTCTTTCCAGTGTAGAACAGAATTCTCTCAGTTGTAGTTGTCTTACCAGCATCGATGTGAGCCATGATACCGATATTTCTTGTTTTCTCAAGCGAAAACTTTCTTGCCATTAGATCCTCCTTTCTACTGCTTCAAATTTCTATTAATTAGCATTGAATAATTCCTATTCCGCCAATTAGAATCTGAAGTGTGCGAAAGCCTTGTTTGCTTCTGCCATCTTGTGAGTATCTTCCTTCTTCTTTACGGATGATCCTGTGTTGTTGGCAGCATCCATTAACTCTTTAGCAAGTCTCTCAGCCATAGTTCTCTCGCCTCTGAGTTTTGTATACTTTGTGAGCCAACGAATTGCAAGTGTCTGGCGTCTTTCAGGTCTAACCTCGATAGGAACCTGATAGTTCGCACCACCAATTCTTCTAGCTTTAACTTCTAGTACAGGCATGATGTTATTCATTGCCTTATCAAATACTTCCAGTGGATTCTCTCCTGTAGTTGTTTCAATCTGCTCAAACGCATCATAAACGATCGCCTGCGCTACGCCCTTCTTACCATCAAGCATAATGCTGTTGATAAGTTTAGCTAGAACTACATTTCCGTATACTGGATCTGGAAGTACTTCTCTCTTTGGTATTTTACCTTTTCTAGGCACTTCTCTTCCCTCCTTCATACTTGCGGGGTACTCGTCTGAACTCATTTGTCAGCCGTGGTGTCTTAATATCTAAAAATATTAAGGACAATATCCCGCCTCAATTATTTCTTTACCTTAGGCTTCTTAGCACCGTACTTTGATCTAGCCTGAGCACGATTTGCAACACCTGCTGCGTCAAGAGTTCCTCTAACGATGTGGTATCTTACACCTGGAAGGTCCTTAACTCTACCACCTCTTACGAGTACTACGCTGTGCTCCTGTAGGTTGTGTCCGATTCCTGGGATATAAGCTGTTACTTCCATTCCGTTAGTTAGACGTACTCTTGCAACCTTTCTAAGCGCTGAGTTAGGCTTCTTAGGTGTTACTGTCTTAACAGCTACGCATACTCCTCTCTTCTGAGGTGAGTTTACATCTGTAAGGCTCTTCTTAAGAGTGTTCATGTTCTTACCAAGTGCAGGTGAGTTAGACTTTGTCTCTGAGCTCTTTCTTCCCTGACGAACCAATTGGTTAATTGTAGGCATTATTGTCTCCTTTCTTCATTAATTTTTATCAAGCAAAGCCGCAGACGGGAATTGCTCCAGTCTGCGAACTTTATCTGAACTATAGTATTATATCGTTATGCTTCAGTGATGTCAACTGAAAAATCTCCCATTTTACAAGGTCCATTTTACAAGGTTCTGAGGCTTACTCTACTATTGTAGGGTCGAATTTAGGTTTCTCTTCTTCACCTGCTTCTGTGCCTTCATTTACAGCTTCACTTAGAACATAATCTGAGTTAATTGGTGTAATTGTCTCTTCGCCCTCTGATAAAATGTCATCGTTAACTATGTCATTCTCACCGTAATCAACAACAATATCACGATATTTTCTCATACCTGTTCCAGCAGGAATGAGCTTACCAATCATTACATTTTCCTTAAGACCCTCAAGTCTGTCAACCTTACCCTTGATGGACGCATCTGTCAGTACTCTTGTTGTCTCCTGGAATGATGCTGCTGATAGGAATGAGCTTGTAGCAAGTGCTGCCTTAGTAATACCAAGGAGCTGTCTTTGTGCCTTTGCAGGCTCTCCGCCAGCAGCAATGGCTGCTTCATTTGCATCATCAATATCAAACTTCGAATATTGAGTTCCTGGAAGAAGTGTTGTGTCTCCAGCTTCTTCAACCTTGTACTTAGAAAGCATCTGGCTAACGATTACCTCAATATGCTTATCAGAGATTCCAACACCCTGTGACTTATATACACGCTGCACTTCTCTAAGAATGTACTTATATACTCCTTCAACTCCATTAATTCTCAGTATATCATGTGGGTTAAGAGGCCCTTTAGTAATGTTTGAGCCTGCCTTAACCTGGTCACCCTCACTAACTGAAATAATTGCGCCAAATGGAGCAACGTAAGTTCTGTCTCCGCCTTCTTCTCTAACAACAATGTCAGTCTTGTTATCGTCACGATAGTTTATTGCAACAACTTCACCATCAGCTTCGCAAATTTCACCAAGTCCCTTTGGTGGACGAGCTTCAAACAACTCCTCTACTCTTGGAAGACCATGTGTTATATCGCTTCCTGCAACACCTCCGGTATGGAAGGTTCTCATTGTAAGCTGAGTACCCGGCTCTCCGATTGACTGAGCAGCAATTATTCCAACTGCTTCTCCTGGTTGTACAAGCTTTCCCGTTGCCAGGTTCTTTCCGTAGCACTTAGCGCAAACTCCGTTCTTGCATTTACAAGTCATTACAGATCTTACAAATACTGACTTAACACCTACTGCTTCAATATATTCAGCCATATCATCGTCAATATAACCACCGGCAGCTACAAGAATCTCTCCTGTATCGGGATGAATTACATCCTGAGTTGTAAATCTACCAACTATTCTCTGGTAGAGCTTCTCGATTTCTTCTTTGCCATCTACGAAAGCTGTTACCTCAATGCCCTCTTCCGCTCCGCAATCGTCCTCATTGATGATTACACTGTGAGAAATATCAACAAGTCTTCTTGTCAAATATCCTGAGTCCGCAGTTCTAAGCGCTGTATCTGTAAGTCCCTTACGGGCTCCATTCGATGAAATGAAGTACTCCAGAATAGAAAGCCCTTCTCTGAAGTTTGACTT